>DASVVF010000077.1:0-5816 GCA_036386695.1 Catenuloplanes sp.
GCCGCGCTGCCCGCCGCCGGCCCGGCCGGGGCCTGACGGGCCGGGGTTTGACGGGCCGGGCCTGACGGGCAAGCGGCCCGGGCCGCCCCCGGCCGGGTGGTAGCCGGCTTCGGCGTTACCGTGGCAGCGTGCCGCTCTCCCTGGCGATCTCCCCCTGCCCGAACGACACCTTCGTCTTCCACGCGCTGGTCCACGGGCTGGTGCCGGGAGCACCGCCGGTCGCGGTGACCTACGCCGACGTGGACGTGACGAACACGGCGGCCGAGCGGGGTGCGTTCGACCTGGTGAAGGTCAGCTACGCGGCGCTGCCCTGGCTGCTGGACGACTACCACCTGCTGCCGTGCGGCGGGGCGCTCGGCCGGGGTTGCGGGCCGCTGCTGCTCACCGCCGCCGGCCACAGCGGTGACCTCGACGGCGCGCGGGTGGCGGTGCCCGGCGAGCGGACCACCGCGTACCTGCTGTTCCGGCTCTGGTCGGCGGCCCGACCGCCGGCCCGGATCGAGGTCGTGCCGTTCCACGAGATCATGCCGGGGGTCGCGGCGGGGCGCTACGACGCCGGCCTGGTGATCCACGAGGCCCGCTTCACCTACCCCCGGTACGGACTGACCGCCCTTGTCGATCTGGGTGCCTGGTGGGAGGCCGACACCGGGTTGCCGATCCCGCTGGGGGCGATCCTGGCCAGACGCGGCACCGTCGACCCGGCCGAGGCCGCCGGGTGGGTGCGCGCGTCGGTCCACGCCGCCTGGGCCGACCCAGGGGCCACCCGCGACTACGTGCTCGCCCATGCCCAGGAGATGCAGCCCGACGTCGTGGACCAGCACATCGGGCTCTACGTCAACGGCTTCACCGCGGACCTGGGCGTCGACGGGCGGGCGGCGGTCGAGGCGCTGCTCACCCGGGCGGCAACCGCCGGGCTGACCCCGACGGTGCCGACCGCGCGCCTGCGCTGAGACCCGTCAGATCTCCAACTCCCGGGCCACCGCGTGCACCAACTGCGCGACCTTCTGGGCGGTGCGCTTGTCCGGGAAGCGGCCCCGGCGCAGGTCCGGCTGCACCTTGACCTCCAAGACCTTGATCATGTCTTCGACCAGGCCGTGCAGCTCCTCGGCCGGCCGGCGGCGCAGCTCGGTCATCGACGGCGGGGCTTCGAGCAGCTTGACCCCCAGCGCCTGGGCGCCCTTGCGGCCGTCCGCGACCCCGAACTCGATCCGCTGGCCGGCCTTCACCTCCCCCACCCCGGCGGGCAGCGCCCCCTTGGGCAGGAACACGTCGCCGCCCTCGTCGCTGGTGACGAACCCGTAGCCCTTGGCCACGTCGTACCACTTCACTCGCCCGGTCGGCACCGCTGACCTCAACTCCGTCGACTGACTGCGGGCACGACTTTGTGCGGGGCCCGCTCACCACGCTAACCATCGGCAAGGCTATCCACCCGATGCGTAACGCCCAACCTCAATCCCACCGCGCCACGCGGTGAGCCACGCCGGAAACCCGGTCAGATCGTCGAGCACCGTGGCCGCACCGGCCTCCGCCAGCTCGTCGGCGGAGCACGGACCGGTGGCGACGCCGACCCCGACCACCCCGGCGGTGCGGGCGGCGACCATGTCGGCGACGTGGTCGCCGACATACCCGCGTACCCCGTGCTCGACCAACGCGGTGGCCTTGCCCTCGGCGAACAGGTCACCGGCCAGGGCGTCGGCCACCAGCCCCAGGTGGTCGAGGTGCAACCGGGCCAGCCGGCCGATCTTCGAGGTGACCACCACCACCCGGCCGCCGTGGGCGCGCACCGCCGCCAGGGCGTCCACGGCACCGGGCAGTGGCAGCGACGGCACGACGGCGTAGGCCGGGTAGAGCGCCCGGTACGCCTCGACCGCCTCCTCCACCCGCTCGGCCGGAAACCACCGACGCAGCTCGGTACGCAGCGGCGGGCCGAGCCGGGCCACCGCCGCGTCGGCGTCGACGTACACCCCGGTCTGCTCGGTCAGCGCCCGGAACGCCGCGGCGATCCCCGGCCGGGAGTCGATCAGGGTCATGTCCAGGTCGAAGCCGACCGCGAACGGTGCCGACCCGGTCATGGGGTGGTGCTGTGCGTGTAGCGCAGCTCTTCGACCGGCAGCGGGAACTCCACGTCGTCCCCGAACGGCGACGGGGCGGCCGGCCGGTCGAACGCCAACTCGGAAACCGGCAACCGGCCCGGCTTGACGGTGCGGGCGCGGGCACCATCCCGGTCGACCGCCCGCTGCGCGGATTCACCCGTTCGAGCCATGTCGTGCCTCCTCCATCCGTCCCGGACTACCCGATCATCGTGCCACGGATGCCCCCCGGCGCCCGGTCCGGCAGGTCGGTGACGCCCACCATGGCCGTCCGGCCGGATAGCGTGGAGCGACGATGGCCACCACACTTGCCGACCGCCTGCGGTCCCTGCCCGATGACGCCCTCGGCGCGCTGCTGCGACTGCGCCCCGATCTGGTCATGCCCGTGCCCGCCGACCTGTCCGCGCTGGCCGCCCGGGTCCAGTCCCGGGGGTCGGTCGGGCGCTGCCTGGACGGGCTCGACCAGTTCACCCTGCAGGTGCTCGACGCCGCCCGACTGACCCGCGATCCGGACGACGACACCACGTCCATCGCCACGATCCTCACCTTCGCCGGCAGCACAGATCCGGCCGGCCCGGTCCGCAAGGCGATCGACCGGCTGCGGGCCCGGTTCGTCGTCTTCGGGCCCGAGGAGGCCCTGCACGTGGTCGCCGGCGTCGACGAGGTCTGCCCGCCGTACCCGCTGGGTCTGGGCCGCCCCGCCGCCGACCTGGACCCGCGGGTGGCGGCCCTCTGCGCCGACCCGGCGAAGCTGCGGCGCACCGTGCTGGCCGCCCCGCTGCCGGCCCGCGCCGTGCTGGACCGGCTGGCGGCCGGCCCGCCGGTCGGCAGCCTCGCGTCGGCCCCGATGGCCGACCCGGTCCGCTGGCTGGTCGACAACTGCCTGCTCGTGCCGCTCCCCGACGGTGGCCGCGACGGCGCCGGCGGCAGCGGCCTGGTCGAACTGCCCCGCGAGATCGGGCTGCTGCTGCGCCGCGACAGCGGCCCGCTGGGTCCGGTGCCGCCACAGCCGCCGCTGCCGCAGGGGCCGGTGCGCGAGCCGAAGGCGGCGGACTCCGCCGGGGTCGGGCAGGCCATGGAGGCGGTACGGCACACCGAGGCACTGCTGGAGGCCCTGGCCGCCGAGCCCGCCCCGGTGCTGCGCGCCGGCGGCCTGGGTGTCCGTGACCTGCGGCGGCTGGCCCGGGTGTCCGGGCTGGACGAGTCGACCGCCGCCCTGCTCCTTGAGGTCGCCTACGCCGGTGACCTGCTCGGCGAGGCCGATGCCGGCGCCGGAGGCACCGGCCGCGCCGCCGCGGTCAGCCGGGGCACCGCCCCCGGCGTCGACCAGATCTACCTGCCGACCGGCCGGTACGACCTGTGGCGGGCCACCACCGTCGCCCAGCGGTGGGCGCAGCTGACCCGCACCTGGCTGGCGATGACCCGCCAGGTGGGGCTGATCGGCCAGCGCGACGAACGGGACCGGCCGCTGAACGTGCTCGCCGGCGAGGTGGAACGCGTCGGTGCGCCGGCCACCCGCCGCGCGGTCCTGGACGAGCTGGCGGGTCTGCCGGCGGGTACCGCACCGGACCCCGACGAGTTGCTCACCCTGCTGGTCTGGCGGGCGCCGCGGCGCACCCGGGGACGGGAGGCCGCCAGCCGGGAGGCGCTGGCCGAGGCGGCGCTGCTGGGCCTGACCGGCGCCGGGGCGCTCACCTCGTACGGTCGACTGCTGCTCGCCGACCTGGCCACCGCCGACACGCGCGACGCGGCCGCCGACGAAGACCCGCTGGGCGTGCGCCCGGGCGCGGACCAGTCACCGGGCCAACCGGCCCCGGCGGTGCGGGCCCTGGACCGGCTGCTGCCCGAACCGGTCGACCACGTGCTGGTGCAGGCCGACCTGACCGTCGTGGTCCCCGGGCCACCGGAGCCCGCGCTCGCCACCGAACTGGCGTTGGTCGCCGAACCGGAATCCGCCGGCGGGGCCAGCGTGCACCGGGTCACCCCGGCCAGCGTGCGGCGCGCCCTGGACGGCGGGTACGCCGCCGACGACCTGCACGAGCTGTTCCGGCGACGGTCCCGCACCCCGGTCCCGCAGGCGTTGACGTACCTGGTCGACGACGTCGCCCGCAAGCACGGTGGCCTGCGGGCCGGCGGCGCCGGGGCGTACCTGCGCAGCGACGACGAGGCGTTGCTCGCCGAGGTGCTGGGCGACCGGCGGCTGGCGCCGCTGTCGCTGCGCCGGCTGGCGCCGACCGTGCTGTGCACGCCGTACCAACTCGGGCGGCTGCTGGATGCGCTGCGCGAGGCCGGCTTCGCCCCGGTGCAGGAGGACGCCGGCGGCGGCGTGGTGGTCCACAAGCCCAAGGCCCGCCGGGCCCCCGTACGCGGCCCGGTGCCGAACCGGGTCGGTGACCCGCTGGCCACCCCACACCTGTCCACCCCCCGCCTGCTGGGCGTGGTCGAACAGATGCGCCGCGGCGACGCCGCCGCCCGCGCCGCCCGCCGGGCACCGGTGCGGGCCGCCAACGGCACCCCGAACGGCGGGCTGAGCGCCGTGCAGGCCCACACCCAGGCCCTCGCGGTGCTGCAACAGGCCGTCCGGGAGCGGGCGCTGGTCTGGGTCGGGTACGTCGACGCGCACGGCTCGACGGCCTCCCGGCTGGTCCGGCCGGTGTCGCTGGGCGCCGGCTACCTGCGCGCCGAAGACGAACGGACGGAGATGCTGCACACCTTCGCCCTGCACCGGATCACCGCCGCCGTCCTGGAGTGACGGCGCCGGGCGCTGTTTTGGAGTGACGGCGGCGGGCGCCGCGGGCCCGCAACCTGCCAGCCCATACCTGGTCGACCGCCGCCGTCTAGGCTTTGGCCGGTGTTCACGGGGCTGGATGACATCGACTGGGAATCGCTGGAGCACGCCTATGGCTCAGCGCAGGACGTGCCGGGGTGGGTGCGGGGCCTGGTCGATCCCGATCCGGCGGTCCGCGAGGAGTCCCTCGACGCCATGTACGGCGCGGTCCACCACCAGGGTGACGTCTACGACTCCACAGTCGCCTCGGTGCCGTACCTGATCGAGGCGTTGACCGTGCCGGGCCTGCCCGGCCGTGCCGGGATCGCGGAACTGCTCACCGGCATCGCCGACCTCAGCGAATGGTCGGACGACCCCGAACGGGACGAGCACGGGGCCGAGATGTTTCGTCAGGCCGTGCGGGCCAACGGGCTCGTCGTGGGTGCGGCGCCGAACCTGATCCGCCTCGCGGACGATCCCGACCCGGCTGTGCGGGCTGCCGCGCCGAAGCTCCTCGTCGCCGCGGCGGTTCCCGATCTCGCCGGCCTGCTGATCAGCCTGCTCGACACCGAGGACGATCACGACGCCCGCAGGGGCCTGTTCGACGCCCTGGGCAGCCTGAACCTCAGTGACGACGCGATCGGCCACCTGCTCGACCTGGCCCGATCCGCGCCCGCGTCCACCGCACTGGCCGCCTTGATCGCCGTGGCCCGCAACGACCCGCACCGGGTTCCCCTCGACGGCGTGCCGGAGCTCATCGACCGCGCCTACGCCGAAGCCGGCCCCGCCGCGCAGCCGGCCGGCTTCCGTACCGGACACCGGGCCTGTCACGGGAAGTGTGTGAGTTGGAGGTGTGCCAAGATCGACCGGCTTGATAATCGGTCAGATGGGACACCTTGTGACACAGGACACAGAACCGGGTAGGGTCGACCAGGTTGCGGGACAGCGTCTCGCTCAAG
>DASVVF010000078.1:0-2105 GCA_036386695.1 Catenuloplanes sp.
CTCACCGTCGCGTTGCTGACCGACCTGCGGGCTCAGTGGGCGCTGGTGACGGTGGCAGCCGCCTGCGGTGTGGCGTTGTCCGGGTCCACTTGAGGCTTGAACAGCGCCTGGGCGCTGAGGGCCTCCGGTGGAGGCCGATTCAACGCGCTGCGACTGTGGGCGGTGTTCGTGGTCGGGCTGGCCATCGGCGGGTCCCTGTCGGGGACGGCGGTGGGGTTGTTCGCGGCCCTGCTGCCCTGGACGCCGTCGGTCGGTTCGATCATCCTCACCGTTGTCCTCGCGGTCTCGTTGGCCGGGTACGACCTGCTGGTCGCCAAGGTCGATCTGGCCCAGCGACGGTCGCTCATCCCGCAGGAGGTCTTCCTGCGCAGCCAGGTCCTCGGCTTCCTCAGGTTCGGGATCGAGTTCGGCTCCGGCGTGCGGACCTTCGTCACGTCCGCGTCTGCGTACATCCTGGTCGTGATGATGCTGGGCCTCCCGGTCTCGTTCACCCAGGTCGTCGCCGTCGGACTCGCCTTCGGCCTCGGCCGGTCGGTCGGTCCGCTGCAGGCCATCCTCGCCGATGACGTTTTCTGGTCCGGGGATCTGGAGCGGACGTCACGCCTGGTGGAACGGCTCGGGTCGGTGCTCGCCGCCGCGGTCACGGTGACGCTGGCCTGGTCCCTACTGGGTTAGCGCCCGAGGGCCGGTCCGGCGGGGAGCGGGCCGGTCCGGTGTGTCGACTCAGGAACCGGTGCCAGCGCGGTACCCGGTGGTCCTTCCGGCCGCTGATCAGACCGGCTCGCCGGCGGCGACGGCCGTACCGGTGCCCGGGGCACCGGAGTCGGCCGGGCCGGTGGCCGCGGCGGCGGTGCCGGGGTCCGTTTCCCCGGACGGATCGCTGAGTTCCTCGGACGGATCGCTGAGCTGCTCGCGAAGGTAGTTCCACAGCACGGCGATCAGCGCGGCGACCGGCACGGCGAGCAGGCTCCCGACGACGCCCGCCAGGCTCGCGCCCAGCGTCACCGCCAGCAGGATCACCCCCGCGTGCAGCCCCAGGCCCCGGCTCTGCACCATGGGCTGGAACAGGTTGCCCTCGAGCTGCTGCACCGCGATGATGATGGCCAGCACGATCAGCGCGTCCGCCGGGCCGTTCGACACCAGGGCGATGAGCACCGCGACGAACCCGGCGAACAGGGCCCCCACCACCGGCACGAACGCCGACACGAAGGTCAGCACCGCCAGCGGCAGGACCAGCGGCACGTCGACGATCCACAGGCCGAAGCCGATGAGAACGGCGTCCAGCAGACCGACGAGGGCCTGGGACCGGACAAACGCGCCGAGCGTGTCCCAGCTGCGCGCGGCCACGGTCGGGACATCGACGGCGAGCCGGCCGGGCAGTTGACGGGTCAGCCACGGCAGGAACCGCGGGCCGTCCTTGAGGAAGAAGAACATCAACAGCAACGCCAGGAGGGCGGTGACCACGCCGTTGACCACGGTGCCCACCCCGGTGACGGTGGCGGTGAGGATGCTGCCGACGCTGTTCTGGATTCGGGCGATCCCGGCGTCGAACGCCTTGGTGACCTCGTCGGCCCCGATGTTCAACGGCGGCCCGGCGGCCCACTGGCGCAGTTGCTGGATGCCGTTGACCACGCCGGTGGCCAGCTCACCGGCCTGCGCGGCGACCGGCACCGCGATCAGCACCACGGTGCCCGCGGCGACCAGCAGGAACAGCACTGTCACGGCCGACGCGGCCAGCGCCGGACGCCACCCACGCCGGCGCAGGAAGCGGGTCAGCGGCCAGGTCAGCGTGGTCAGCAGCAGCGCGACCACGATCGGCCAGACCACCGACCACATTCGGCCCAGCACCCACAGCGTCACCGCCGCCAGCAGTAGAACCACCAGCAGGTGCAGGGAGACGCGCGCCGACGTGCGCAGTGCGGCCCGGGTCTTCGTGGAGCTCAGCGTCGCAGGCATGGCATCACCCTAGAGCGCATCTGACGGATCATCACTGGTTGCGGTGATCGATCGTTGTCATGTCGTGGCTGGTGATCTGACTGATCAGGACTGGCAACGGCTTGAGCCGTTGCTGCCGAGCATGGACCCGCAGCGTGGCGGGCGGTGGC
>DASVVF010000079.1:0-4493 GCA_036386695.1 Catenuloplanes sp.
TACAAGGCTTCGGCGGAGCAGTTCGGTCCCGCGGAGTTGCTGGACCTGGCCGTGCGCGCCGAGGGCCACGGCTTCGACTCCGTGTTCGTCAGCGACCACCTGCAACCGTGGCGGCACGAGGGCGGGCACGCCCCGGCGGCGTTGCCGTGGCTCGGGGCGCTGGTCGCCCGTACCGAACGGGTGCTGGTGGGCACCAGCGTGCTGACCCCGACGTTCCGTTACCACCCGGCGGTCGTGGCCCAGGCCTTCGCGACCCTGGGCTGCCTGGCGCCGGGCCGGGTCATCCTCGGCGTGGGTTCCGGTGAGTCCCTCAACGAGGTTCCCCTGGGCACCACCTGGCCGGACGGCAAGGAACGTTTCGCCCGGCTCAAGGAGGCCGTCACGCTGATCCGGCACCTGTGGACCGAGGACCGGGTCAGTTTCGAGGGCGCCTTCTACCGGACCGAGAAGGCGACCATCTACGACCGGCCGGAGCGGCCGGTTCCGATCTACATCGGCGCGTCCGGGCCGGCCGCGACGCGGCTGGCCGGCCGGGTCGCCGACGGGTTCATCACCACCAGCGGCAAGGGCCACGAGTTGTACACGGACACGCTGCTGCCGGCGGTGCGCGAGGGTGCCACCAAGGCCGGACGCGAGGTGGACGACCTCGATCTGATGATCGAGGTGAAGGTCTCCTTCCACCCGGACCGCGAGAAGGCGTTGGCCGACACTCGTTACTGGGGGGCGTTGGCGCTCGCGCCCGAGGAGAAGACCGGCGTCGAGGATCCGGTCGAGATGCAACGGCTCGCCGACGCGCTGCCGATCGAGCGTACGGCGAAGCGGTGGATCTGTTCCGACGACCCCGACGAGCACACCGAGCGGGTCGCCGAGTACCTCGACATGGGCTTCCGCCACCTGGTGTTCCACGCCCCCGGGCCGGATCAGCGCCAGTTCCTGCGGCTCTACGGCGAGCAGATCCTGCCGCGGCTGCGCTCCCGGACCTGACCGTGCGGCCGGCCGACGCGGGGACGTTCACCGTCGCGGCGGAGCCGGTCGACGGCCCGGCCAGCGGGGCGCTGCTGCGGGAGTATTTCACCGACATCGGGTCGCGTCACCTCGGGCGGGCGGTCACCGACGCGGAGCTCGACGCGGCGCTGGCCGAGGACTCCAGCGACGACCTGACACCACCGCGCGGGATGTTCCTCGTGCTGCGCCGGGACGGGCAACCGGCCGGATCGGTCGGGCTACGTCACCTCGCCGCCGACATCGGGGAGGTGAAGCGGTTGTACGTGGCGCCGTCAGCGCGTGGCCGGGGCGCCGGCCGATTGCTGCTGGCAGCGGTGGAGCGCCACGCCCGCGGATGGGGGGTGCGCCGGCTGCGGTTGGACACCCGCGCCGACCTGATCGAGGCGCGCGGTCTCTACCGGGCGACCGGATACGCGGAGATCCCGGCCTACAACGACGGTCGGTACGCCGAGTGCTGGTACGAGAAACTTCTGTCCTGAGGCGGTCGGCACCGTTTCATCGATCCGGTTGAGTCGCTAGGTTGGCGGCCATGCAGAGGCGCGACTTTCTCGCGGCCGGTGCGGCGGGCGCGGCCGCCACGGGCCTTCCGTTCGACCGGTCGGCGGCCACCGCCGCGCCTCCCGGTGGCGGATCCGGGGTGGCCGGTGGCGGATCCGGGGTGGACACCGAGACGCTGTTGCTGTCCGGGGTGGACAGCGACCACACCGTCGACTGGGAGTTCCGCTGCACCAGCGGGCGTAACAGCGATGTGTGGTCGACCATCCCGACCCCGTCGCACTGGGAGTTCCACGGCTTCGGGACGCACCCCGCCGGTCGGACCCTCGTCCCCGGGGAGGTGGGCCGGTACCGGCACACCTTCACCGCGCCGGCCCGGTGGGCCGGGCGGCGCAACCACCTGGTCTTCGAGGGAGCCATGACCGACACCACGGTGTGGGTCAACGGCCGGCGGGCCGGGCCCACCCACCAGGGTGGCTACTACCGGTTCCGGTACGACGTCACCGATCTGCTGGAGTACGGCGCCGCCAACCGGCTGGAGGTCACCGTCCGGCGCGACTCCACCGACGAGTCGATCAACCGCGCCGAGCGGCGGGGCGACCACTGGAACTTCGGCGGCATCTACCGGCCGGTCTACCTGCGCTCGCTGCCGGCCGAGCACGTCGACCGCCTCGCCGTCGACGCGCGCGCCGACGGGTCGCTCGCCGTCGAGGCGTACCTCGGTGGGATCAGCACCGCCGACCGGCTGGTCGGACAGGTGCGCACCCGCACCGGCGCGCCGGTGGGCCGTGAGTTCGCGGTGCCGGTCGCCGCGGGCGCGGCCGTGGCCCGGCTGACCACCACGATCCGGAACCCGCTGGTGTGGACGACCGAGACGCCGCACCTGCACCACGTCGAACTGCGGCTCTTCGCCGGGCGTCGGGAGCTGCACCGCGGCACCGAGCGGTTCGGGTTCCGCACCGTGCGGGTACGACCCGGCGACGGCGTCTACGTCAACGGGGTGCGGATCGTCTTCAAGGGGGTCAACCGGCACACCAACTGGCCGACGTCCGGCCGGGCCACGTCGGCCGCGATCAGCCGCCGGGACATCCTGTTGATGAAGCAGATGAACATGAACTCGGTGCGGACGGGGGACTGCCCACCGGACACCCACTTCCTCGACCTGTGCGACGAACTCGGTCTGTTCGTGATCGACGGGTTGGCCGGCTGGCAGCGGCCGTACCCGGCGGCGGCTGCCGTCCCGCTGGTGCGCTCGCTGGTCACCCGGGACGTCAACCACCCCTCGGTGATCTTCTGGGCGAACGGCACCGAGGGCGGTTTCCAGCCCGCCGTCGACGCCGAATACCACCGGTACGACCCGCAGCGGCGCCCGGTCATCCATCGGGGCAACGGGCGGGTCGGCCACAGCGGCATCAACACCGACCACGACGGGTCGTACCGCGGCACCAGCGGGGACCTGTCCATCGGCACCATCGTCATGTCGACGGAGATGCCGCACGCGGGCTACGACGCCGGCGCCGGCGCCGGGCTGGAGGACTACTGGGACCAGATGTCCACGGCACCGCGCTCGGCCGGCGGGTACATCTGGGCGTTCACCGACGAGGGCATCGTGCCCGACGGCCGCGGCGGGGCCATCGACGTCAACCCGGACCACCGTCCGGACGGCATCCTGGGTCCGTACCGGCAGAAGAAGGCCGGCTTCTCCACGATCCGGGACATCTGGTCACCGATCCAGCTCACCGACCGCGCCGAGTTCGACCTGAGCTTCCCGGCCGGGTTCACCGGTGCCGTCGGCATCACCAACCGGTACCACTTCACCAACACCAGCCGGTGCCGGTTCGCCTGGCAGTTGATCACCTACGCCGGGCCGGGCGGTGGGCACACCGGGCACCGGATCACCGCGCGGGCGCACATCGCCAGCCCGGACATCGCCCCCGGCGCGAGCGGCGAGTTGCGGCTTCGGCTGCCCACGGACTGGCGGCACGCCGACGCCCTGGCGGTGACCGTGACCGACCACACCGGACAGGAGATCACCCGGTGGACGTGGACGATCGCCAAGGCGCCCGACCATGCCCGGCGCATCGTGCGTACCGGCGGTCGCGGCGCCGTGACCGGCGTCGAAGGCCCGGGCGCGGTCACGCTGACCGCCGGTGGCACCCGGATCGACATCGACGCGGCCACCGGGCGGCTGGCCGGGGTGTCGCGCGGCGGCCGCCCGGTGTCGCTGCGCGACGGACCCACGCCGGCCATCGGTACGGCGACGTTGAGCGCGCTGACCCACGGCCCGGCGGCCGACGGCTGGGCGGTCGAGGCCACCTACACCGGCGACCTGACCGGGGTGCGCTGGTTGCTGCAGCCGAACGGGTGGCTGCGGCTGGACTACCGGTACGAGTTGACCGGGAACCACCCCTACTTCGGCGTCACCTTCGACTACCCGGAGTCGAAGGTGACCGGGGTGACCTGGCTCGGCCAGGGGCCCCACCGGGTGTGGAAGAACCGGCTGCGCGGCAACCTGACCGACGTCTGGAGCAAGGCGGTCAATGACCCCGCGACCGGTGCCGGCACCTGGCGGTACCCGGAGTTCACGGGCTATCACGCGGACACGTACTGGGCGACGCTGCGCACCACCGAGGCGCCGATCACCGTGGTCGCCGGGCAGGACGACCTGTTCCTGCGCCTGTTCACACCGCGTCGGGGGCCGGGGGCAGGCAACGCGGTGGTGCCGTTCCCGGCCGGCGACATCTCGTTCCTGGACGCCATCGCGCCGACCGGCACCAGGTTCGACCCGCCGGGCAACCCGGGTCCGCGGAGTCAGCCGAACGCGGCGTCCGGCGGCTACGAACGGACCCTGTACTTCCGGTTCGGCCCGCTGCCCGAATAATGCTGGTATACCCTCGTTTGTAGGTAACGATGGACGGGGGCGGCGATGGCGGCAGGACTCACGCGCCCGACACCTCGCGTCCTGCCGGTACTCATGTACCACGCGGTCACCA
>DASVVF010000080.1:0-2609 GCA_036386695.1 Catenuloplanes sp.
CCGAAGAGCTGATCGCCCTGCCCGGCCAACTCGTAGCGGTTGAGTGCCTTCATGGCCCCGGCCCGGTCCCTGCCGGCCCGGTGGTCATCGCCCCGCCAGAGGATCCCGACCAGGGTCTGGTCCAGCAACTCCGGGCGGTCGTGGGTCTGCGAGAAGTGCCCCGGGCGGACCCGCGCGCCGAGCCGGGCCACGCCGGCGTGGGCCACCGGCGCCAGCGACAGGCCGCCGACCGGAGCGCTGTCCGGTTCCGGGTCGGTGCCGCCGCGGGCCAACAGCCGCAGAAAATGCGACTTGCCGGTGCCGTTGGCACCGAGTACCGCGACCCGGTCGCCGTACCAGACCTCCAGATCGAAGGGGTACGTCAGTCCGTCGAGTTCGAGTTGCTCGCAAACGATGGCCCGTTTGCCGGTACGCCCACCCCGTAGGTCCATCCGCAGCGACTGCTCCCGCGGCGGCAGCGGCGGGGGGCCTGCCTCCTCGAACTTGCGCAGCCGGGTCTGGGCCGCCTGGTAGCGCGAGGCCATGCCGTCGTTGTAAGCGGCCTTCTGTTTGTACATCAGCATCAGTTCACGAAGCTTCTCGTGCTCCTCGTCCCAGCGCCGGCGCCGCTCCTCCAGCTTGTCGTGCCGGGTCAGCCGGGCCTCGTGCCAGGTAGCGAAGCTCCCCGGGTGCACCCAGGCGCCGCCGCCCTCCACGGTCACCACCCGGTCGGCGGTCTGGGCGAGCAGTTCCCGGTCGTGCGAGACGAAGAGGACCGACTTGGCGGACTCGCGCAGCCGCGCCTCCAGCCAACGCTTGCCCGGCACGTCGAGGAAGTTGTCCGGCTCGTCGAGCAGCAGCACCTCGTCGGTGCCGCGCAGCAGCAGTTCGAGGGCGAAGCGTTTCTGCTGCCCGCCGGACAGGGTGCGCACCGGCCGCTCCCGGGTCCGGTCCCACGGCAGTTCGAGCACCAGGGTGGAGACGGTGTCGAAGAGCACCTCGGCGTCGTACCCACCGGCTTCTCCCCAGCCGGCCAGCGCGTTGGCGTACGCCACCTGCGCCTTCTCGGCGGCGGCGCCCCCGCGGGCCTCGGCGGCGTGCATGGCGGCCTCCGCGCGGGCCAGCCGGTCTCCCGCGGCCCGCAGCGTCGGCGCGGCCAACGACAGGGCAAAGGCCTGCAAGGTACGGTCGGCGGCCGGATCCGGACCGGTCCCGTCGGCCCCGCCGGAGCCCTCGGACGGGCCGGCGCCCCCGCTGCCAGCCCCGATCATGCCGATGAACTGGCGCATCACCCCCAGGCCACCGGTGCGGGCGATCGCACCGGTGGGCACCGGGATGTCCTCGGCGACCATCCGCAACAGCGTGGTCTTGCCGGCCCCGTTCGGGCCGACCAGCGCCACCTTCGCACCCTCACCGACCCGGAACGACACATCGGCGAACAGCTGTCGGCCGTCCGGCAAGGTGTACCCGACCCCCGACACATCCACGTAGCCCACGTGCGCATCCTTCCGGACCGACCGCCGCGGGTCAGTCGATTTTCCGGGTCACCCGCAACACCCGGTAGCCCTTCTGGCTGGCGTACCGATCGACCCGCCAGCCCCGTTCCACCAGCCACGCCTGCAGTGAGTCGCCGCCGAGGTGGCGGGCCACCACCAACCAGCCCAGCCCATCCGGCGCCAACCGGGGCAACCAGCGGTCCAGCATCGCGTGCAGCTCCTCCTTGCCCACCCGGATCGGCGGGTTGCTCCACACCTGCGCGAACAGCACGTCCTGCGGCACGTCGTCGGGCGCCGCCACCCGGACCCGGTCGGCGATCCCCAACGCGACGGCGTTCTCCGCGGTCAACTCGCGGGCGCGGGCGTTGACGTCGACCGCATAGACGGTGCTCCCCGGTGCCACGGTGGCCAGCACGCAGGCGATCGGACCGTAGCCGCAGCCGAGGTCCAGCAGGGCGCCGGTGGTGCCGGTCGTCGGCAGTTCCGCCTTGCGCAGCAGGACGGCGGTGCCCGGATCGAGCCGACCAGCGGAGAAGACACCGCCGTCGGCGTGCAGCGGATACTCCCGCCCGTCGACGGTGAAGGCCACGTCGCGGCGGCGCCGCGGCGCGCCGGGTTCGGCGCTGAAGTAGTGGTCGGCGGTCACCCCGGCATTCTCCCGTACGGCCACCGTCGGTGGCGGCGCGGGACGCCCCGGCCACACTCGCTGTGCGGCCGCCGCCCCCGCCACGCCGCTAACCTCCGCGCCATGGTCAATGTCGTCCGTGACAATCGCCGCGCCGGCGCCCACCGAACGCGCTGGCGGCCTGCGCACCCGGCGACGCCCGAGCCCGCCCGGCTGGCACCGGCCCGACCCACCGGACCCGTACTGCCGATGCCCCCGCGCCCGCCGTCGCCGGCCCCCACCCGACCGGGCCCGCCGACGCCTCCGGGACCGGCCTCGCCAACGCCCAGCCGGCCCGGCCCGTCCGCGCCCAGCCGACACGCACCCCGAACGCCGACCCGGACCGCACCCCGAACCCCGACCCGGCCCGCACCCCCGCCCCGGCCCGCACCGCCCACCCGGCCCGCACCGCCCACCCGGCCCGCACCGCCCACCCGGCCCGCACCGCCCACCCGGCACGCACCGCCCAC
>DASVVF010000081.1:0-3905 GCA_036386695.1 Catenuloplanes sp.
CCCCCCCGCGACGGTAGAGCCCAGGCCGGCGCCGGCGGTCGGCGCCGGGTCTGCTCCTGGGGGGCCGTCGGCCCCCGGGGGCGGCTCTACCGTCGGTCCGGCATTGCCGTCGGCCCCGGGCACGGCTCCGGCCCCGGTCTCCGATCCGGCCGGCGGTGGTGCCCCGACCGCCGGGTCGGCCCCGGTGGAAGGATCCCCGGTGAACCCGTTGGACTGGGTCATCACTGTCCTCCCACCGCGTCGGTAACAGTCGTCGGCTTACGGCACCTGGGCCGGCGTCGAAGCCGAGTCAAGCAGGCAAACGGTCACCACGCATGGCGGGGCGCCATGCGCGACCTCGACGTTGAGGCGCGGACCGCGGGCCCGGTCGGATCAGGCACACTCCCGGCAGATCAGCTCACCGTTGCGTTCGGTGGCGAGCTGGCTGCGGTGATGCACCAGGAAGCAGCGTGAACAGCGGAACTCGTCCGACTGCATCGGCAGTACCTTGACGGTCAATTCCTCGTCGGCCAGGTCGGCGCCGGGCAGCTCGAAGCTCTCGGCCACCTCTGCCTCGTCGACGTCGACCGCGCCCGACTGCGAGTCGACGCGACGTGCCTTCAGTTCCTCGAGGCTGTCCTCGCCGAGGTCGACCTCATCGCGACGCGGTGCGTCGTAGTCGGTGGCCATCGGATGTCACTCTCCCGTATTGATGTGTCGCTTGGCGGATGTAACGTCGGACGACGATGATTCGGTTCCCAAACCGGCCGTCTTTTTCGCCTGACGCACCGGCCGGGCAGCCGGCCGCCGCTGGGGCGAACTGTGCTAGTGGATCTGCCCCGGCGAGCGCGGAACTTACCGCCCTCGCGCGATGGTTGTACGCCCTCGCGCGCCGCATTGTTCCCGATGTGATGGAGGCGACACCAAGGTAGGGGGTGAAGCGCGCGGAACATCATCGGCACGCCGCAACCGTTGCCTCTTTCCGGGCGGGTCTGCGACAGACGCTAACCTCGGCGGCATACTCGCCTAGCCTGTGCGGGACACTGTAGGCCGGTCAACCGGCGTGCGGGCCCACCGCCCTCCACCGAAGTAACTGGGGTATCCACCATGAGCTTTGCCCGCGTGCGAGCGCTCGTCGTCGTCGGCGTCCTGATCCTGGCTGCGGTGATCTTCGTTGTGGTGGCGATCGTACGCGACAGCCAGGCTGAGCCCAACGCCAAGCCGGGGTGTCCGGCGGGCTGGCCGGTGGCCAACATCGCGCTGCCGGAGCCCAAGGAAGTCAAGGTGAAGGTCTTCAACGGCAGCACCAAGCCGGGCGCGGAGTTCCAGGTGACCGAGGACTTCAAGAACCGGGAGTTCCGCACCGAGAAGCCCAACAAGAGCGGCAAGGCTGTCAACGGGGTCGCCATCCTGCGCTACGGCCCCAAGGCGGTCGGCGGTGCGCACTTGCTGCGCGGCTATTTCCTGGACGCCGCGGAGATCCAGTACGACCCCAAGCGGGCCAGCGACGCGGTCGACGTGATCATCGGCAAGGATTTCGCCCAACTGGCGACCACGACCGAGGTGAAGCAGTCGCTGGCCACCCTGGGCCGCCCGGAGCTACCCAAAGGGGCCTGCGCCGCCGAGGAGTCCTGAGCGCCCGGCCGAGCCAGCCGGCCCCCGCCGCGGGGGCAGCGACGGTCCGCCCCGGGCCACTACGGGCCGCCGGGCCACTACGGGCCGCCTACGGTCGACCCGGGGCCGCTACGGTCCGCCGGCGGCGTCCAGGTCGGCCAGCCGGTCGTGCAGGGCCGGGTACAGCGCCGGTGGCGCGGCGATGAGCATGTCCGGGCCCGGTGCGGCGCCCGCGATCCCGCCCACCCGCAGCCCGGCCTCCGCGGCGATCAGGCCGCCGGCCGCGTGGTCCCAGAGGTTGAGGCCCTTCTCGAAGTAGGCGTCGAAGGAGCCCTCGGCGGCCATGCACAGGTCGATGCTGGCCGCCCCGAACCGGCGGATGTCGCGCACGTGCGAGATCAGCTGGGCGACCACCCCCGCCTGGTAGGCCCGGCGCGCCGGGTCGTAACCGAAGCCGGTGGCGATCAGCGACTGCCCCAGGGCGGTGCGGGTCGAGCCGCGCAACGGCTGCCCGGCGCGGTACGCCCCGCCGCCACGGGTGGCGGTCCACTCGTCGCCGGTCGCCGGGTTGTGCACCACGCCGGCCACCACGACCCCGTCGACCTCGGCGGCCAGCGAGACCGCGTACTGCGGCAGGCCGTAGAGGTAGTTCACCGTGCCGTCGATCGGGTCCAGAATCCACCGTACGGCGCCGTTGCCCGCCGGACCGGGCGCACCGGCCGTGCCGTACTCCTCGCCGAGGACGCTGTCGTCGGGGCGCAGCCGGCGCAGCTCCTCGACCACCTGGCGCTCGACCGCGCGGTCCGCCGCGGTGACCACGTCGGTGTCCGTGCTCTTGGTGGTCAGCTGGGAAATCCCGTCGGCCCGCATCCGCCGCGCGGTAACCGCCCCCTGCCGGGCCACCTGTACCGCTATGCTGAGCAGCTCGTCCGTCACCGGCGCCGCGTCATTCATTCCTGTCCCCTCCCGCCCGTGCCATCCTCGCAAAAGGGTCGTTGCCGAGTCATCGGCGGGTCCCACGCCCGGCACACGGCGCGCGAGGCGGGATGATGACGGCAGACGGCGCTACAATTCACGCTGCCCACCGTGCCACGGATCGCCGCCCAGCCGGCCGGTTCGCGACCCGGGGGTCCCACACCACATACCCCGGCCTGTACCGTCGCTTCGCGTTGCGCTGGCCGGACGGCCGTGCTCATTTCATCGCCTCCGGAAGGTCATTCGTGACAGAAGCCCACCACACCGGCGCCGACGTACGCTCTCTCACCGAGGCCCTGATCACCCATGCGCAGGGCGCGGGTGGGCAGATCACGTCGGCTGAGGTCGCGCAGAGCGTGGAGTCCGCCGAGGTGACCCCGGCCCAGGCCAAGAAGATCCTGCGGGCGCTGGTCGACGCCGGCATCACCGTGGTCGTCGACGGCTCCGCGAGCACCCGCCGGCGGGTCGCGGCCGCGCGGTCTGCCACGCCCGCCTCCAAGGCGACCACCGCAAAGGCGACCAAGCCGGCCGCCAAACCGGCCGAAGGCGCGGCGCCGGCGGCCGCCGGCGAGCCCACCGCCAGCGGCGCCGCGGACGCGGCCCCGGCGGTCAAGGCGCCGGCGAAGGCACCGCGGGCGGCGAAGACCACGGACGCGCCGGCCAAGACCGGCCCCGCCAAGGCCACCAAGGCGACCAAGGCCGCCGCGGCCACGCCGCCGGTCGAGGGCGAGCCCCCGGCGGACGCCGAGATCGACCCGGAGGCGCTGGCCGCCGAGATCATCGAGGACGTGGTGGTCGAGGAGCCGGTCGAGCTGGTGCAGGCCGCCGTGGCCGACGCGGCCAGCACGGCCACCGACGGCGACTTCGAGTGGGACGACGAGGAGTCCGAGGCGCTCAAGCAGGCCCGGCGGGACGCCGAGCTGACCGCGTCCGCCGACTCGGTCCGCGCCTACCTCAAGCAGATCGGCAAGGTCCCGCTGCTCAACGCCGAGCAGGAGGTCGAGCTCGCCAAGCGGATCGAGGCCGGCCTGTACGCGGCGGAGCGGCTGCGCGCGGCCGAGGAGGGCGAGGAGGAACTCGTCACCCAGATGCAGCGGGACCTGAAGTGGATCTCCCGCGACGGCGAGCGGGCGAAGAACCACCTGCTGGAGGCCAACCTGCGGCTGGTCGTCTCGCTGGCCAAGCGGTACACCGGACGCGGGATGGCGTTCCTGGACCTGATCCAGGAGGGCAACCTCGGCCTGATCCGCGCGGTCGAGAAGTTCGACTACACCAAGGGCTACAAGTTCTCCACCTACGCCACCTGGTGGATCCGCCAGGCCATCACCCGCGCCATG
>DASVVF010000082.1:0-2080 GCA_036386695.1 Catenuloplanes sp.
CTGATTGGCGGAGGCGACCGCTGCGGTGATGACTTCCCGACTCTTGGTGGTGAGACGCTCGGCGTTCATGGGCTCCCCTGGTTAGGTATCTCCACTACTGGACGACACAACCAGGGTTGAGTCTATTCCACTCAACTTCCGAACGGTGACCCGCGTCACGCCCACCACCCCACGGCCGCCCCGCCGGAGACCACCCGGAGTGCCACCGGCCAGGTCGACCCCGCCCGGTACGGTGGGTCCCGTGCGAGTACGGGTGGAACAGACGGCGCTTCCCGGCATCGGGGTCCGGCACGACCTGCTGACCGCCTCGGGTCGCCGGCTGGGGGTGGTGTCGCATCGCAGCGGGCGGCGTGATGTCGTCCTCTACGACATCGACGACCCCGACGCCTCGATCGCGTCCATTCCGCTGACCGACGACGAGGCCGAGGCGCTGGCCGACATCCTCGGCGCCTCGCTGATGCTGGGTCAGCTCACCGGGTTGCGACAGCAGGCCGCCGGCCTGCTCACCGAGCAGGTGTCGATCCCGGCCGGCTCCCCGTTCGTGGGTCGGCGGCTGGGCGACACCCAGGCGCGGACCCGCACCGGCGCGTCGATCGTGGCGGTTCTGCGCGAGGCGCACGTGATCGCCTCGCCGGGACCGTCCTTCTGCTTCCAGGCCGGGGACGTGGTGGTGGTCGTCGGCACCCGGCGGGGCCTCGATGGGGTCACCGCGATCCTCGCCGACGGCAACCCGGACGGCTGACCGACCGTGCCCCACACGACCATCCTCCTCATCGAGGTCGGGGCTCTGCTGTTCGGGCTAGGCATGCTCGGTCGGATCGGCCGGCGCTTCGGGCTTTCCCCGATCCCGCTGTATCTGCTCGCCGGCCTGGCCTTCGGCCAGGGTGGGCTGCTCCCGATGTCAGCCAGCAAGGAGTTCATCGAGATCGGCGCCGAGATCGGCGTCATCCTGCTGCTGCTGATGCTGGGCCTGGAGTACTCCGCCCGGGAACTGGTCGGCAACCTGCGGGCCGCGGCGCCGGCGGGGCTGCTGGACGGGCTGCTCAACGCGCTGCCCGGCGCGGCGTTCGCCCTGCTGCTGGGGTGGGGCTGGGTGGCCGCGCTGGTGCTTGCCGGCATCACCTGGGTGTCCTCCTCCGGGGTGATCGCCAAGGTGCTCGGGGACCTGGGCCGGCTGGGTAACCGGGAGACCCCGGTGATGCTGTCCATCCTGGTCATCGAGGACCTGGCGATGGCCTTCTACCTGCCGCTGGTCACCGCGGTGCTGGCCGGGATCGGGCTGGTCAGCGGCCTGAAGGCGCTGGCCGTGGCGGTCATCACGGTGCTCGCGGTGCTCGCCGTCGCCATCCGGTACGGCCATGCGATCTCCGCGTTCATGTCGGTCAAGGACCCGGAGGCGCTGCTGCTGAGCGTGCTGGGCCTGACGCTGTTCGTCGCCGGTGTCGCCGCCGAGTTGAAGGTCTCCGCGGCGGTCGGTGCCTTCCTGGTCGGCATCGCACTGTCCGGGCCGGTCGCCCACCACGCCACCCAGATCCTCTCGCCGCTGCGGGATCTGTTCGCCGCGGTGTTCTTCGTGTTCTTCGGGCTCGCCACCGACCCGGCCGACATGCCCGAGGTGCTGCTCCCGGCGCTGGCGCTGGCGATCATCACCATGGCCACCAAGACCCTCACCGGTTACCTGGCCGCCCGACGGGTCGGCATCGGGCTGCCCGGCCGCTGGCGCGCCGGGCTGGGGTTGGTGCCCAGGGGAGAGTTTTCGGTCGTCATCGCGGGCCTGGCCGTGGCGTCGGGGGTGGAACCGCGACTGGCGCCGCTGGCGACCGCGTACGTGCTGATCACCGTGGTGACCGGGCCGGTGCTGGCCCGGGTGCCCGACCTGGCGTGGTTCAAGGACCTGATCCGCCGGCGCGCCGCCGCGGTGCGCCCGCCCGATCCGATGCCGGCCATCGAGTAGCTCGCAGGGCTCCCCCGCCGGGGCCCGTCGGCGGGGGTGGGGCCCACCGCCGCCGTGCTGGGAATGGCTGGCGGAGTTCCGGACCGGTAAAGAATCGCCCGGTACCTTCCCCAGCTCGGCCGCGGC
>DASVVF010000083.1:0-12900 GCA_036386695.1 Catenuloplanes sp.
CGGAACAGAGCCTCCACGTGGCGCAGGTACTTTTCCACCCGGTGCGCCCACTTCTCCCAGCTCAGGTCCTCTACCTCACGGGCACGATCGGAGGCGTGCAGCTCCGCGTCGGCGCCGTTGAGTTCCAGGTGCCCCAGCTCCGTGTTGGGCACCAGCTGCCCGTTCAGGAACAGGGCGCTGCCGATGCCGGTGCCGAAGGTCAGCATCAGGGTCACCCCCTGCTGCCCGCGTCCGGCCCCGAACGCCATCTCCGCGACGCCGGCCGCGTCCGCGTCGTTGAGGACGGCGACGGGCCGTCCGATCGCGGCCGCGAACAGGTCGGCGGCCGGCGCCTCAAGCCACGACTTGTCCATGTTCGCCGCGGTCATGATGGCGCCGTCCACCACCACGCCCGGGAACGTGATGCCCACCCGGTCCGGCGCGCCGAAGTGGTTGACGACGTCAGCCACCGCCGCCACCACCGCGCCCACCTCGGCCGGTTGCGGGGTCGGCACCCGGTACCGCTCCTCGATCAGCTGCCCGAGCTGCGGGTCGACCGGCGCTCCTTTGACCCCTGAGCCGCCGATGTCAATGCCCATGACAACCATGCCGTGCTCCCTCATCAGGCGCCTGGGCCCCCCTGCGGGCGCCGCGGCGCGTCGGACTGGCCAGGGGCGTGCAGGCGGTGCCAGTGCCGCCCGACGCGCACCCGGGGCAGTACCCCGGCGACCCCGGCTTCGAATCGTGCCTCAGCGCACGCCTTCGCGCCCGCCGCGCCACGCGGGACGAAATCACCCACTCCGGAGCGCTCAGGCCGCCCGAGCCACCGCCGGCGCCGCCCCGTCCAACGCCTCGTCGACCATCTGCTCCAGGGACGCCGCCTTGCCGGCCCGCCAGGCCGCGGCGAACGGGCGGGTGCCCAGCGCCAGGCGGGCCGAGGCCAACGTCGCGGCCCGTGAGCCGTCCACGTCCGGCGGCTCCACCAGCCGCTGCGCCTGCCGCAGCCCTTCCGCGGCGGCCAACAGGCGCACCGCCCGCTCGGCGTCGTCGTTCACGACCACCTCCGCGACGCAGTCCAGCGAGACCGCCAGATCCTCCCGGTCGCCGACCTCGTGGCGCCGGTCGAGGGCGGCGAGGAACAACTCCAGCGCCTCCGCCCGGTCACCGGCCGCCCGCGCGGCCAGGCCCAACTGATGCAGCGCCATGGCCTCGCCGAACACGTCACCCAGGTCCCGGCTGAGCGCCAGCCCCTCCCGACCCACCTCGCGGGCGGCGGCCGGGTTGCCCTGAGCGAGCAGGATCTCGGTCAGGCACTCCAGACCCAGTAGCACCCCCCGCGCGTTGCCGGTGGCCCGCTCCAGGGCCAGGCACTGCTGGATGTGCTCGGCGGCGTCGTCCACCTGCCCCAGGCGCAGGCACAACTTGGCGAGGTTGCCCAGGGCGATGGCGGTGCCCTGCGGCTGGTCCAGCTCGCGCCACACCACCAGGCCGTACCCGAAGTGGTCGGAGGCCTCGTCGTACCGGCCGGCGCGCAGGGCCGCGACGCCGAGGATGTTGCGGGCCTGCGCGGTGGTCTGCCGGTCGCCGACCGACTCGGCGGCGGCCAGGCACTGCCGACCGAGGCTGGCCGCGGACTCGTCGTCGTCCTGGGTGGCCGCCAGCACCGCCGCCGGGTACAGCAACAGGGCGCGGCGGCCCGCCGCCAGTGCGACGTCGCCGCCGAGCAACCGGTCCAGCCAGCGTCGGCCCTCACCGATGTGGCTGCCGTTGCGCCAGTACCGCCACAGGCCGAGGCAGATCCGGCCGGCGGCGTCGGGGTCGGCGTACTCGAACGCCCAGCTCACCGCGGTGCGCAGGTTGGCGTACTCGCGGTCCAACCGCTCGGCCCACCCGGCCTGCTCCGGGCCGGCCATCCCGGCGGCGGCGGCATCGGACAGCGCGGCGTAGTGGGCGCAGTGCCGGGCGTGGACGGGCGCCGCGCCGGCCCCGACCAGCCGGGCCTCGGCGTACGCGCGGATTGTCTCCAGCATGCCGTAGCGGAGCTGGCCGTCCGGGTCCGTGGCCACGGTCAGCAGGCTCTTGTCGGCCAGCGCGGCCAGCCGGCCGGCGAGTTCCTTGAGTTTCGGGCGCCCCGGGTCGCTGTCGGGATCCCCGTCCGGGTCCCCGGCGACGGCCAGCGCGGCGTCGGCGACACAGCCGCCGGTGAAGACCGCCAGCGTCTCGAAGAGCCGCTGCTCGTCCGGGTCGAGCAGGGCGAAGCTCCAGTCGATGGCGCCGCGCAGGGTCTGCTGGCGTTCCGGGCGGTCGCGCGGTCCATCGCCCAGCGTCGCCAGGTGCTGGTCCAGGTGGCTGAGCAGCTCAGCCGGACTGAGCCGGTCGGTGCGGGCGGCGGCCAGCTCGATGGCCAGCGGCAGCCCGTCGAGGCGGCGGCACAGTTGGGCGACGGCGGCCAGGCTGCGCTGGTCGAGCTGGAAGTCGGGGTCGGCGGCCCGGGCGCGCTGGTCGAACAGGGCCACGGCGGGTGACTGCGCCAGCGCCTGCACAACCCCCGCCGGGCCCGGCGGCAGGGCGGCCAGGTCGGGCGACGGCAACGGTGGCACCCGGTAGACCTGTTCCCCGTAGACGGCCAGCGGCTCCCGGCTGGTGGCGAGGACCGTGACGTCCGGGGCGGCGGCCAGCAGGTGTCCCAGCACCGGTGCCGCGCCGAGGACCTGTTCCAGGTTGTCCAGCACCAGCAGCAGCGAGCTGTCCGCCAGGTGGTCGGTGATGCCGTCCAGGATCGGCTGACCGGGCACCTCGTCGATCCGCAGGGCGCGGGCCAGCGCCTGCACCACCTGGTCGGTGGTGGTGGTGTCGGCCAGCGCCACGAAGACGGCGCCGTCGTCGAACTCGTCGGCCAGCGCGCCGGCGACCGACAGCGACAGCCGGGTCTTGCCGATGCCGCCGGGGCCCAGCAGGGTGACCAGCCGCGCGTCACGCAGCAGCTCGACCACCCGGCCGCGTTCCTGCTCCCGACCGACCAGGCCGGTGACCGGGGCGGGCAGCCGTACCTGCCGGCGGGGCCGGCCCAGCACACTGGGGCTCAGCGTCCAGCCGCCGGCGCCGTCGGGCACCAGGGCGTGCCGGGTCCGCAGCCGCGCCAGTTCCCGCGCCGCCGCGGCCGGCAGTCCGCCGCTCTCCCGGGCGATCCAGCTGACCAGCGCGCGGCTCGGTTCACCCTGCAACGCCGAGCGCAGCCAGATCCGCTGGGTCGCCGGGGACCAGGGGGTCAGCTCGACGACACCGTGCGCGGGCAGCGCGCCGGGTGGGGCCACCGCGATGCTGTTCGTGGCGTACACCACGCCCAGGACCTGCGGCGTGGTGCCGTCGGTGGCCCACTGCGCCACGGTGGTGTCCACCCGCGACACCGCGTCGACGTCGGCGACCAGCAGGACCGGCGCCGCCAGCACCGGGACCGTCGGAGCCGCGGCCGCGGTGACCGGGACGACGGTGAAGCCGCGCAGGCCGGCGAGCCGCTGCACCTCCTCCAGGAACCGGCTGTGGCCGGCCCCGCCGGGACCGGTGACCTGGAACGCTCCGCGCTGGTGCGCCGCCAGGTGGCTCAGGAAGTCGTGGGTGGCGGCCAGTGCGGCGTCGCGTTCCCACAGCCGCGAGGAGCCGCCGGCGGTGCTGGTGTCGGCGTCGTCGGCCACCGCCCCGCCGCGACCCCGGTGCTTGGCCAGGTAGTTGCGTCGGTCGGCGCAGCGCAGCAGGGCGACATCGTCCTGCGCGTCGTCGGGGTAGCTGGCCACGCCCAGGCTGATCGACAGGTGCAGCGGCGGCTCGCCGGCGAACGCGGTCTCGCGCACGTGCGTGGTCAACCGCAGCGCCAGTTGCAGCGCCTCCTGCCGGTCGGTGTCGGGCAGCAGGACGACGAACTCGTCCCCGCCGTACCGGAAAAGGGTGTCGCTGCCCCGCACGGCCGCCTTGACCCGGTCGGCGATCTGCCGCAGGGCGGCGTCACCGCGCTGGTGTCCGTACACGTCGTTGACCGTCTTGAAGAAGTCGACGTCGAAGAGGAACAGCGAGCAGGTACCGCCCCGGTCGGCGGCCCGGCTCAGTTCCGTCCGCAGGTGTGGTTGCAGGTGCTCCCGTGGCAGGACCCCGGTGACCGAGTCCACCGCCGTTGCGTTGATGGTCGTCACCGCCTTTCGCCCATGGTCCGCCCCGCCGGCCAGGTCGGGCCTCTTCGGGTCTCGGCGGCGTCATCGGCCGATCGCCGGCCGGTCTGAGCTTTCTGCCGGCACCCGTTCGCGGTTGGGACCCATCTGCGGGGCCACGTCCCCCGCGATCCCGTTTCCGTTCCCACGTCACGATCATCGCCTCCCCGACCGATTTCGCCGGCGGAGTCCGGTCGACCGTCGCGGGCTGCGGCCCGGCGTCGACCGTCCACCGCTTTCCGCCGCCCGGTTTCCGTCACGTTGCCGTCGAGGTAGCCGATGGGGGATTCCGCAGCACGCAATGCGGTGCCAGCGTCCACCCAGATCCGACGCACCAGGTGCTCGCCACCGCGGACGTCATGCAAAAGGAGAACCAGATGGGCACTGCACCGCCGGGCGTCGCTGGTCCACGCGCGCAACGATACGGACGGACCGGGCTGGCCGTCATCAGTGTCACCGCACTGCTCCTGACCGGCGGGCCGCTCGGGCCGACCCCGGCCACCGCCGCCGTGGCGGGTGTCGTGGTGGGCGACGGCCCGCGGCTGGCGGTCGTCGTCCGCGCCGACGGCCCGGCCGATACCCGCGCCGCCCAGCTCGCCGTCCGGGCGGCGGGCGGCACGGTGGGCCGGCCGTTGGACCTGATCAACGGTTTCGTCGCCGCGGTGCCGGCGGACGCGGTGGCGCCGGTCCGCCGCGCCGCCGGCGTCGCCGCCGTCACGGTCGACGCCTCGGTGCGCCTGACCAGCGAGGAGTGGGAGGACGACGAGGACAGCCAGAGCTCGGTGGCGGAGGTCACCGACTCCGCCGGCGCGAACCAGGCGTGGGCCAGCCCGTCGTCCGGCACCGGCACCGCCGGCAAGCTCACCGGTGCCGGGGTGGGCGTGGCCCTGATCGACTCCGGGGTCGCCCCGGTCGACGGGATCAACCAGCCGGGCAAGGTCATCCAGGGGCCCGACCTGTCGTTCGAGTCGCAGAACCCGCAGCTGCGCCGCTTGGACACCTACGGACACGGCACCCACCTGGCCGGCATCATCGCCGGGCGGGACACCACCACGCCGACCGGCGCCGTCCCGTTCCGGGGCGTCGCGCCGGGGGCCCACGTGCTCAGCCTCAAGGTCGCCGCGTCCGACGGTGGCACCGACGTGTCCCAGGTCATCGCCGCCATCGACTGGGTGGTGCAGCACCGCAACGACCAGGGCCTGAACATCCGGGTCCTGAACCTCTCCTTCGGCACCGACTCGACCCAGCACCAGCAGCTCGACCCGCTGTCGTACGCGGTCGAGATGGCCTGGCGCAAGGGCATCGTGGTGGTCGTCGCCGTGGGCAACGACGGCGCGGCGCAGACCCGGGTGACCATGCCGGCCGCCAACCCGTACGTGATCGCGGTCGGCGCGGCGGACCCGAACGGCACCGTGGACCGCGCCGACGACCGGGTGGCCGACTTCAGCGGTCACGGCGACGCGTCGCGGCACGCCGACCTGGTGGCCGCCGGTCGGTCCATCGTGTCGCTGCGCACCCCGGGTTCGTTCGTCGACGTGCACCACCCGGAGGCCAGGCTGACCGACAACGAGCGGGAACGGTTCATCCGCGGTAGCGGAACGTCGCAGGCCGCCGCCGTGGTCTCCGGCGCCACCGCGCTGCTGCTCGAGCAGCGCCCGGGGCTGACCCCCGACCAGGTGAAGCGGCTGCTGACCGGCACGGCGCAGCCGCTGGCCGGCCCGGTCGTCGCTACCGGCGCGGGTCAGTTGGACATCGCCCGGGCCGCCGCGACCGCCACTCCGGGCGGGGCCGTCCAGCGGCACGGCGCCGCCCTGGGGACCGGCTCGTTGGAGTTGTCCCGGGGCACCGCGCACGTCACCGACCTGACCACCGGCACGGAGCTGACCGGTGAGCGGGACATCTTCGGCAGTGCGTGGGACCCCCAGCGGTGGACCGTGGCCGCCGCCCAGGCCCGCGCCTGGTCCGGTGGCACCTGGAACGGGCGGACCTGGGCCGGCGGTGGCTGGTCGGGCTCCGGCGCCGCCCGGGTCTGGAGTTCGGTGAACTGGTCCGGCAGGAACTGGGCCGGCACGCCCTGGAAGCTGATGGTGAACGGCCAGCACGCCAACACGGCCACCTGGACCGCCCGGACGTGGAGCGCGCGTACCTGGAGCGCGCGCACCTGGTCGGCCCGGACGTGGTCGGCCCGCACCTGGAGCGCCCGGACGTGGAGTGGTGCCTCCTGGCCAGGCTCACCGTGACTGCGCGGCCGAGCGGCGCGGGTTATCCCCGCGCCGCCCCGGTCGTGCGTCGTTGGTGGTCACGGCCGGACAACAGGGTCACCGCCCTGACGGTCTGCATGGGAGTGGCCACGCTGGCGGTCGCCGGCGCGCTCGCCGTGCGTGGGGTGGAGTTGGCGACGACGCCGGCCGGCCTGGGCTGGGTGGCCATCCTCGTGGTGTTGTTCGCCAGCGAGGGTTTCGTCATCCACGTGCGGGTCCGTCGGGGCGGGCACGCGATGAGCCTGACCGAGATCCCGATGGTGCTGGGGCTGCTCAGCGTGGACCCGGTCCTGGTCATCGGGGCGCGGCTGATCGGCGGCGGGGGCGGGCTGCTGCTGCTACGCCGCCAGCGCGGCGCCAAGCTGGCCTTCAACGTGGGCCTGATCGGGGTGCAGGCCACGGTCGCCGCCGGCATGTTCACCGCCCTGGGGGCCGAGCGCGGTGCGCTGGGCCCGCGTGAGTGGCTGGCCTCGTACGCGGCGATGCTGCTGGCCGATCTGGCCGCGGTGGTGCTGGTCACGGCGGTGATCGCGGTGCACGACGACCCGGGGGAGTGGCGTCGGCTGCCCGCCGCTCTGCGCAGCGTCCCGCTGGCGGCGATCGCGACGACGGTGGCCCTGGTCAGCGTGTTCGCCGGCCAGCGCAGCGAGTGGGCGCTGCTGTTGCTGGGCGCGGTGGCGGTGGCGCTCTACCTGGCCTATCGCGCGCTCACCCTGCAGGAGCAGGGCCGTACCGAGGTGGAACAGCTCTACGCGTTCACCCGGGCCCTGGACGGCGCCGGCGGCGTGGACGAACTGGTCGCGGTGATCCTGGACCGGGCCCGGGACCAGGTGCGGGCGGCCACCGCCGAGCTCGTGGTCCCGCATCCGGGCGGCGCTCAGGTGACCCGCACCTGTCTGGACGGCCAGCGGGAACTGACCCACACCAGCTCCGAACTCGCCGACGTCGACCGCTGGTACGCCGGCGCGCTGGCCGGCGAGGTGGTCCTGCGGCCGGCCGGCGAGGGCGCCGACGGCCTGGCGGTGCCGGTCCCGTTCGGCGACGTCACCGCCGCCCTGGTGCTCACCGGCAGCCTGCCCGACAGCGGTCCGTTCACCGACTCGCGGCTGCGTCTGCTCGCCGCGCTGGGCAACCACGCCAGCGTGTCGCTGGGCCGGGCCGGCCTGGTGGACAGGCTGCGCCGGGAGGTGGCCGAGAAGGAACACCTGGCGTTGCACGACTCACTGTCCGACCTGCCCAACCGGCGCCATTTCCACGGGCTGCTGGAGGACGCGCTGCGCCACGCCGGGGTCGGGACCTCGCTCGCCGTCCTGGTGATGGACCTGGACCGCTTCAAGGAGATCAACGACGCCCTGGGCCACGACACCGGCGACGCGCTGCTGTTGCAGGTCGGTACCCGGCTGCACCGGCACCTGGACGGCCGGGGGGTGGTCGCGCGGCTGGGCGGGGACGAGTTCGCGGTGCTGCTGGCCGACGTGCGCGACCTGGACCAGGCGGTGGCGGTGGCACACGAGCTGGCCGAGCAGATCGAACGGCCCATCCAGCTGGGCCCGATGAGCCTGGACGCGCGGATCAGCATCGGGGTGGCCAGCGCGCCGCTGCACGGCAACGACGCCCAGACCCTGCTGCGCCATGCGGACGTGGCGATGTACGCGGCCAAGCACAGCCGCTCGGTGGTGCGGGTGTACGAATCGGCCAACGATCAGAACAGTCCGCAGCGGCTGGCCCTAATCGCCGACCTGCGGGAGGCGATCGAGCGCCACGAGCTCACCGTCGTCTTCCAGCCCAAGGTCGACCCGAAGACCGGCGCGGTGACCGGGGCGGAGGCGCTGGCGCGTTGGCACCACCCCCGACTCGGCCCGGTCGCGCCGGACCGGTTCATCCCGCTGGCCGAGCACAGCGGGCTGGTCCGGCCGCTGACCTCCCAGGTGCTGGAGACGTCCCTGCGCCGCCGGGCGGGGTGGGCCCGGGCCGGGCACCAGCTGCACGTCGCGGTCAACCTCTCCCCGAACAGCCTGCTGGACGCCACGCTGCCGGACGCGGTGGCCCGGCTGCTCGCGCTGACCGGCACGCCGCCGGCGGCGCTGACCCTGGAACTGACGGAGAGCAGCATCATGGTGGACCCGGCCGGGAGCCTGGCCACCCTGGAGCGGCTGCACCGCTTGGGGGTGAAGCTGTCCATCGACGATTTCGGCACCGGCTACTCGTCGCTGGGGCGGCTGCGGGATCTGCCCATCCACGAAGTCAAGATCGACCGGTCGTTCGTCCAGCGGATCGCGGTGGACCACCGCGACCGGGCGGTGGTGCGGTCGGCGGTGCAGCTGGGTCACGCCCTGGACCTTGAGGTGGTCGCCGAGGGCGTCGAGGACGCGGAGACCTATTCGTTCCTCGCCGAGCAGGGCTGTGACGTGGTGCAGGGTTACCACGTGTCGCGCCCGCTGCCGGCCGACGACTTCGACGCCTGGCTGGCCGAGCGGGCCGCGGGTGGCCCGCTGCCGATCTACCGCTTCGCGGCCTGAGTGGCGGCCGACAAACAGGCGTAGGAATGCTCCCGCAAAGCCTCATGACTGAGGGCATGCATCCGATTACTGAGTGTAGAACCCCCGCAGCCGCCCCGGTTGCAACAGACGTCAAAGGAGTATCCCATGCTGATCCGTCTCGCCTGCGTGATGACCGAGCGCCTCCGTTCCGACCGTGGCGCGACCGCCGTGGAGTACGCCCTCATGGTCTCCCTGATCGCGGTCGCCATCATCGTCGCGGTGATGGCCCTGGGCACCCGGCTGTCGGCGCTGTTCAACGAGATCATCGCAGCGATCTGATGGTAGTCCGCCCGTGAACCCGCGAGGGTGTGACCGGCGCCCACCGTCGGCCACACCCTCGGGGCGGCGGTGGGCGCACCGCGACGACCGCGGCGCGGCCGCCGTCGAGTTGGCTCTGGTCCTACCGGTCCTGCTGTTGGTCCTGTTCCTCATCGTCGACCTGGGTCGGGTACTCAGCGCCCAGATCACCCTCACCGAGGCGGCCCGCCAGGGCGCCCGCGCCGCCGCCCTCGGCCTGACCCAGGACGAAGTCGACGAGCGGGTCCGGCAGGCCACCATCGGGCTGTCGCCGACCCCGGTCTTCGCCCCGGAGGCCGACTGCACCGTCGGCGGCCTCGACGCGAACGCGATCGGATCGGTGTCGCACTCGTTCCAGCCGATCACCCCGATCGGTGGCCTGATCGCACTGTTCGGCGGAACCGAGGACGGTTCCGCCCTCATCACCGCGCGGGGAGTCATGCCATGTGTCGGTTGACGCGTCCACGGTGGACGCGGCCGGAGGGCGGCCGACGGCGCCCCGGCGGCCGGCCGCCGCTCAGTAGGCTCGCCGGCGAGGACCGTGGTGCCGTCGCGGCCATCGTCGCGGTGGTCCTCGGGATGGGCGTACTGCTCGGCATGGGCACCCTCATCGTCGACGTCGGACGGTTGTACGTCGAGCGCGAGGAACTGCAGAGCGGAGCCGACGCCGCCGCCTGGGCGGTCGCCGAAGGCTGCGTGCGCCTCCCGGACACCTGCGCGGACCAGCTCGCCGCCGCCCAGGAGTACGCCGGCGAGAACGCCAAGGACGAACACTCCGGGGTCACCGCCATCTGCGGCCGCGGTCCGGGACTCGCCGAGGTGCCGGTCGACGGTTGCCCGTCCACCGGAAACCGCCGTTCGGACTGCCACGGCAGCGCCCCGACGGTCAACTACGCCGAGGTACACACCCGCACGCTGCTGCCCAACGGGAGCACCCTGCTGCCCCCCACCTTCGCCGGCGCGCTCGCCGACGGCTACGACGGCACCGACGTGACCGCCTGCGCCCGGGTCGCCTGGGGACCGCCGCGCAGCGCCACCGCGCTGGCCATGACGTTCTCCACCTGCGAGTTCAACAGACTGACCGACAACGGCACGGTGTTCTGGCCGTCACCGGCCGAGGATCCGTCCCCCGACCCCGCCGCCGAACGGATGGTCCTCCTGACCGGGGAACGCGATTCGGCCTGCCCCGGCGGCCCACCCGGCGCCTTCGGCTGGCTCGACGACCCGACCGAGAGCTGCACGACCACGGTCGACGTCGACGGCAGCTTCGGTGGTGAGCCGGGCAACCGCAGGGCGGCCCCGGAATGCGAGGCCACCTTCACGGACCTGTGGACCAACCCCAAGGCCGCGCTCATCCCGATCTACGAGGAAACCGCCGGCAGCGGCCAGAACGCCACCTACGACCTGGCCGGCTTCGCCTCCTTCGTGGTCACCGGCTACCGCCTGACCAGCCTGACCAGGAGTTCCTGGCTCACCGGGCGGACCGCGTGCCGGCCCGGCACGCCCGGCAACTCGGACCGTTGCCTGTTCGGCTACTTCACCCGGGGGCTGGTCCCCACCAGCGGTGCGGAGATCGGCGGCGAAGACCTCGGCGTCGCGGTCCTGAACCTGGTCGGCTGAGCAGATGGAGATGACTGCGTGAAACGTCGACTACTCGCCCTCCTGGCGGCGCTGATCCTCGCGGCGGTGGGCTGCGTGGCGGTGCTGGCGTACGTGAAGTCCGCCGACAAGCGGGCGGTCGCCGGGCGGGAGGCGGTCTGGGTGCTGATCGCCACCAAGCGCATCCCGGCCGGCACCAGTGGGGCGCAGATCCGCACCGGCGGGTTCACCGAGCGGGTCGCCATGCCCGCCCAGACGGTGCCGACCGGGGTCTTCGACGCCATCGACGAGCAACTGGCCGCGCTGGCCGTGACCGCCGAGGTGCAGACCAGCCAGCTCCTGCTGCGCGGCATGTTCGCCGAGGCGAGCCGGGTCAGCGGCGGGCTGGTGCTGCCCGACGGCAAGCTCGCCGTCACGGTCGAGGTGAGCGCCGCCGGCCGGGTGGCCGGCTACGTGCGCCCCGGCTCCGCGGTGGCCGTCTTCAACACCTTCACCATGCAGGAGGGCAAGGGGCGGGTCCCCGCCGGCGACGGGTTCGCCAAGAAGCACGAGTACAACCACGCGACCCGGGTGGTGCTGCCCCGCGTCGAGGTGATCGGGGTGGGGGAGCGGGGCGCCGCCGACGCGGCGACCTCGGTGCCGGCCGCCGGGGCCACGCCGGCCAGCACCGCCAAGCCGACCGCCGTCAAGCCCGGGGCGACGATGCTGGTGACGGTGGCGGTCAACCAGGACGAGGCGGAACGGCTGATCCACGTCGCCCAGACCGGGTTGTTGTCGCTGGCGCTGCTCGACGACACCGCCGCGATCGAACCGGGCCCGGGCGTCGACAACAACAGTCTCTTCCCATGAACGATCAGGGACCCGTGACCGTCTACTGTGAGCCGGACCCGCAGCGTCCGTACCCGGGCAGCACCCCGCCGCGCGCGGTGGTCAGCCTGCCGGCGCTGGGCGCCGCGCTGGACGCCCATCCCGATGCCCAACTCGCCGTCCTGGGCGCCGGCCTGCAACTGGCCGACGCCTTCGCCTTCGCCGCCCAGCAGCGCGTCGCCCGACCCACCCTCGGGGTGGTGCTGCTGCGCGACCGGGTCGAGCTCGACGTGCTGGCCGAGGCGATCCGGGCCGGGGTACGCGAGGTCGTCGCCGCCGATCAGCCGGACGCCGTGGACGCGGCCTGCGCCCGCTCGCTGGAGCTGTCCCGCCAGCTCGGGGCGGCCGCACCGACGGTGTCCGCGCCGGCGGCCCCGGCGGAGGCCCGGGTGATCACCGTCTTCGCCGGCAAGGGCGGCGTGGGCAAGAGTACGGTGGCCACCAACCTGGCGGTCACCCTCGCCGACCGCGGTTCCCGGCGCGTCCTGCTGGTGGACCTGGACCTGCAGTTCGGCGACGTCGCGATCATGCTGCAACTGAGCCCGGAGCGCGGCGTCGCCGACGCCATTCCGATGGCCGGACGCCTGGACGAGGCGGCGGTCCGCTCACTGATCACCCCGTACCGACCCGGTGTGGACGCGCTGCTGGCCCCGCCCGGCCCGGCCGAGGGCGACCACGTGACCCGGGACCTGATCAACGAGCTGCTGCAGGTGGCCCGGACGATGTACGACTTCATCGTCGTGGACACCCCGCCGTACGTCAGCGACCAGGTACTGGCGGCGCTGGACCTCACCGACTGGTTCGTCCTGCTGGTCACCCCGGACCTGCCGACGCTCAAGAGCGTGCGGTTGACCCTGGACATGTTCGAGATGCTCGGCTATCCGGCCGAGCGACGGCTGACCCTGCTCAACCGGGCCGACTCGCAGGTCGGGCTGACCATCGCGGACATCGAGAAGGCGGTGGGCAGCCCGATGTCGGTGCACATGCCCTCGTCGCGCGACGTTCCGGTGTCGGTCAACCGCGGTGTCCCGTTGGCCGCCGACAAGCCGGGGCACCCGGTGTCGCGGGCGATGCGGGAGCTGGCCAACCGGTGTGCCGTCGGCACCGTGGCCGCCGCGCCGGCGAAGCGCGGATCGCGGTTCTTCGCACGGAAGGGTT
>DASVVF010000084.1:0-13023 GCA_036386695.1 Catenuloplanes sp.
CGTAGTTGTCGCCCTCAGCGGTGGGCTGGAAGTGCCGCACTGCCTCTGGCAGGACCTGGGCCGCCCGGGCGAAGTTGTGGTGCTGGTTGAACAGCCGTCCGCGGTGCAGTGCCAGCAGTGCGAGGACCCGGCCAACATCGTCGCTGGGAACCATGCCGGGTGTACGGGCGATGGCTTCGGACTGACGGTAGAACTCCAGCGCGGCGGCGAGCTGTTCCGACGCCGTGGTCACGTCACCGTTGTCCGCGGCCAGCCTGGCTCGCGCCGCGGCGACCTTGCCCAGCCATTCCAGCGCGCTCTGCTGCCCGAGCCCATGGTGAAGCTGCTTGGCCAGAGCCAGGGACTCGGCGAAGTACCGCTCGGCAGCCTCGTGGTCACCGGTGGCAAAACAACCGTATCCCTGTTGGGAGATGAGCTGCATGGCGGCTCGGTGGTCGTTGAGGCGTCGCGCCGCGTCAACCCCGCGCTCCATCGCGTCCATCGTCTCCTGGGTGTAGCCGAAGAGGTGAAACGGTGTCCACAGCACGAAGCCGAGGTCGACGGCGATGGCGTCTGCGCGGATCTCGACGGCAATTGTGACGGCGCGTTCGAGGTTGGTGCGTTCATCTGTGAGCCACTGCAGGGCCTGCTGCCGGGTATCGGGGTCGAACGGTGGCGCCGCCGTGAGCTTGCGGTATGCGGCGGACTCGCGCCAGCGTCGCGTCACGCCGTTTTCCCAGGCCACGCCGGTGTCGCGGTACCATTCGATGATCGTCAGCTGGCGTTGCCGCAGTTCGTCGGCGGGTTCGTCGCGTGCCTTCAGCCGAGCGTGCTCGCGCACGAGCGGGTGGAACCGGATCCGCTGATCGGCCGCGCGTTCCAGGAGGTTCGCGTCGGTGAGCGACCGTATGGTGCGCTGAGCCGTCGCGCTGTCCGCGGCGAGCAGCACCTCGGCAGCTGTGATGGTGAAGTCGGGGCCGGGGTTGGCGGCCAGCCGCCGGTACGCCACCTGCAGCGTGTCGGACAGGCTGTCGTAGACCGAGTCCAGCACCGTCCGGAGCAGGGGAACGCCGTCGACCTCCAACGCGTCGATGCCCACCTCGCCGACATCGGCGGCCAGGCGCGTGGCGTACTCCGGCTGGCCCGCCAATACCCCGCCGACGATGCGCAGCGCCAGCGGGTGCCCGTCACAGGTCTGTAGAAGCGCCGCAACGGTCGCTGGGTCGATGGCGTCGAAGTCTGCGTCCAGCATCGCTCGGAGCAGTGCTCGCGAGGAGTCGGGATCCAACGCGGGAACCCGCATGGGTCGCCACCCCTGGGCGATGAGCGTCCGCAACTCTCGTCTGGTCGTCGCGATGACCACCGCCGAATCCGAGGTGGGTACCAGCCGCGCGATCTGGTCCCCGTTGGACACGCCATCGAAGATGACGAGTAGGGACTTACCGGCGATGAGCCGCCGGTAAACCGCGAACTGGTCAGCCTCGCTATCAGGAAGTTCACCAACCGGGATCCCCAGTTGAATCAACGCCGATCGCAGCAGTCCGCTGGTCGACATCGGAGCGCCGGCACCACCGTCACCGACGGGAAGGTAGAGGACCCCGTCTGGGAAGCTCCCCTCGCGCCGGCCAGCGAAGACCGCGGCGAGGCTGCTGCTGCCGATGCCCGCCGCGCCGTGCACCAGTAGCCGGCACGGGATGCCCGTGTCCCGCATCCGGTCCCAGGCCTCGCCCATGTCCCCCAGCAGCGGCTCCCTGCCGACGAACGGGTAGGAAACGTTGAACAACGTCACGGACGCCCCCCAGTCGGCTGCCTGATTCCCTCATTCAACCCCACACGGGCATTAACCGAAACTGACGATGGCGAACCGGATTGCCTTCGGCGTGTTGCCCAGACTCCGCAGACCACGTGAGGAGCGGCTCAGCCGCCGTCGATGCGGCGACGCCCATGGGGTGAGCATCAGCCGACGCGGGCGATGAGCGCAGTGGTGAACTGGTCGAACGGCCGCCGACCCCCTGTCGGCGTCCACGACACGATCGAGTCGCTGGTGGGCCCCGCAGGTACTCGTCATGACCGGTACACCGCGCTTCGGCGTGACGTCCCTGGCCGCGATCAGCCGGCGCGGCTGGAACACGCTGTGGACAACCGAGGTCTCTGTCCACAGGCTGTGGGTGACCGTGTCCGGTGTCGGTCTGCTCGCCTACAGTGAGGGCCGTCTCTGCGCCGGCGTGGATGGGGGTTCTCGGGTGAGCGACACGGGCACGGTCGAGCAGGTGATGCACGACCGGTGGGCAGTGCGGCTGCCCGCGGTGGCTGGGCGGTTCGCCGAGCCGGGCTGGTCGTACGAGGAGCCGGTGGTGCGGCCGTGTCCGGCCTGTGAGGGGCAGCTGCACAGCCTGCGCAAGCCCTACGAGAGCCGTGGCCGGCAGCTCCGGTACGTGGCCTTGGTGTGCCCGCTGTGCCCGGCGCTGTTCACCTTGGCCGATCTTGGTGTGAAGACCTATGAGCAGGTGATGAAGCCGGCCAAGGCCGCCCCGGCCGTTGTCGCGTCCGCGCCTGCCGCGACGCCGCCTTCCGCCGCGCGCCTCGCGACGTCCGGGGTTGTTCCAGCAGTTCCTTCGGCCGCGGCCGCGGCGGTACGGCGTGCACCGGTCAGTGCGGAGGCTGCCCGCCGGCGCGACATCGTGCGGTTCTGGCGGTCGGTGGAGCTGTTCGCCGCGCAGACCCTCGAGCGGCCGGATCCGCGGGAACGTCGGTACGCGCCCCGCCCGGGGGAGGTGCTGCCGTGGCAGGACGGGCATCCGCTGCGGCGGCAGCGGATCGGGACGGACGTGGTGTGGCGGCACACCGTCTACGGCGGGGTGTTCTCCCTGGACCGGGTTCACGCGGTCGCGCAGCAGGTGTTCGGGTCTTCACGGGCTGATGTGGACGAGCGCACGCCGCGCGGGGAGACGGCGTTGTTCGCGGTGGTGGTCACCGGCGACGGTCGGCTGCTGCTGGACTCGTTGGTGCTGTCCACGGCGGCGTGGGCGGTCGGCCGCGCCCGGGAGCCGGGTCCGGCGGCGTCGGGCTGGCTGGACGGGTTCGACCTGGCGGCGCGCTCGTACGGCGACCGGGTGCGGGCGATGGTGGCGGCTGCCGACGACGATCATGCGGCGGCGCAGCTGGCCGAGGACGGGGTCGCGGTGAGCCGGCCGGTCACGCCGGAGCTGGTGCAGGCCCTGGTCGAGCTGGCCGCCGAGCACCTCGGCGTCACGCAGCTGCTGAGTCCGGGCGGGGTGCGGGTCCACAGCGAGCTGGTGTCGCGGCGGCGTGCCCACGAGGCTCAGGCTGACTTCCTCAACAGTTTCTACGTCGACGACCTGCGGCGGGTTGCCGATGCCGTCGCCGAGGGCGACTGCGGTCCGGCGCTGACCAGCTATCTGAGCAGCGATGAGGCTGTCGCCGGGTCGCCGCGCTGGGACGTGCGCGATCCCGCGCACACCCGGCTGCTGCTAGAGGAACTCGCGCCGTCGCGGGTTCCTGCCGGGCGGTGGCCCGCCAAATCGGCGTACTCGTTGGCGAGTAGCCAGCAACTGGCGATCAACGCCATCTGCGCACGGCTCGCCGACACCGCGGGGGTGTTCGCGGTCAACGGCCCGCCGGGGACCGGTAAGACCACCATGCTGCGCGACCTGATCGCCGCGCTGGTGGTCCAGCGGGCCCGCCGCCTGGCGATGCTGCGCAGCCCGACTGCCGCCTTCACCGATCGAACTTTGGGCTGGCAGAGCGACAAGCACCAGCGACGCGTCCGGGTGTTACGCCCGGACCTGGTTGGCTTCGAGATCGTCGTCGCCTCGGCGAACAACGGCGCCCTGGCCAACGTCACCCGCGAGATCCCCCACGTCAAGGCCATCGACGAGTCCTGGACGAATGAGGCGTCGTACCTGCGCGAGCACGCCGCGCGGGTGCTCGGCGAGCCGGCCTGGGGCATGGTCGCCGCGATGCTCGGCAACAGGCGCAACCGGCGCGAGTTCGTCGGCCGGTTCTGGTACGGCGACCCCGCCGATCCGGACAACGAGCCCGGTGATGAGGGTCCCGGCCTGCAGGAGTGGCTCAAGGACGCCGATGCCGGCGGTGCCCGTCCGTGGCGGCCCGCCGTCGACGCGTTCACCAGGGCGCTGGCCGCCGAGCAGAAGCTCCGCGACGCCCGCCAACGCGCCCACACAGCCCTGCGGCTGCTTCCTGAGCTGCAGCACGCTCACACCGCCGCGGCCGGGCACCACGACCAGGCGATCGCAGCGCGACAACGCGCATCAGACGCGCACCGCGCCGCCGCCGATGGGGCCGCAGCGACCAGCGAGGCCGCCGAGACCGCCCTGCGGCGGCGCCGGGAGCACCGGGAGCTCAAGCCGGGTTTCTGGGACATGGTGTTCACGTTCGGCAAGGCGATCCGCCGTTGGTACGACGAAGACTCCGCCCTCGCCGCTGCCGTGACCACTGCCGAGCAGACCGCGGCCGGCGCCGCGGCCGACGCCGACCGTGCCCGCCACGCCGCCACGGCGGCGGCAGACCGCGTGTTCGCCGCAGCCACCGCCCTCAAGGACGCCGCCGGGCAGCTCGCCGACGCGCGCCGCGTCCTCGATCACATCGGCCACCAGCACGGCGTCACCGTGCCGGACGAGGCGTGGCTGGCCGACCCGAAGCGGCGCGAGCTGGCCGCCCCGTGGTCGGACGAGCAGTGGAACACCGCCCGGACCCGCGTCTTCCTCACCGCGCTGGACCTGCACGAAGCATTCCTGGCCGGCACGGCGAAGATCATGCGCGGCAACCTGACCGCAGCCGTCGATGTCCTGTCCGGCCAGGCCCCGCCCGACGCCCCCGAGCCCGCCGTACGAGCGGCGTGGCAGTCGCTGTTCATGGTCGTGCCGGTCATCTCCACCACCTTTGCCTCCGTCGGCCGGCTACTGCGGCCCCTCGGCCCCGAGGCACTCGGTTGGCTGCTCGTCGACGAGGCCGGTCAGGCCGCCCCGCAGATCGCGACCGGCGCGATCTGGCGCACCCGCCGACTGATCGCGGTCGGCGACCCGCTGCAGCTCGAACCCGTCGTCACCGTCCTGCACACCACCCAGCAGGCGCTACGCCGACACCACCACGTCTCCGAGACATGGCTACCCGGACGCGGCTCCGTGCAGACCCTCACCGACCGGCTCACCCCGATCGGCACCCGACTGCCCGGCCCCGATGACGTCGAAGTATGGGTCGGCGCGCCGCTGCGGGTGCACCGCCGCTGCGACAACCCAATGTTCGACATCGTGAACACCGCCGTCTACGACGGCCTGATGATTCACGGCACGGTGCCGCGCCAGCCCGCGCTGACCATCCCGGACAGCACCTGGATCGACGTCACCAGCACCGACGCCGAAGGGCATTGGATCCCCGACGAAGGCGACGCCGCTGAACAGATCCTGACCTACCTGCTACGCACTCGCATCGACCCCCGCATCGACCCCGGCAATATTATGGTGATAAGCCCGTTCCGCGACGCCGCCCGCCGCCTGCGCCGCCGCTGGGCCCCCGACCACCCACAGATGACCTGCGGCACCGTGCACACCGCCCAAGGCAAAGAAGCCGACGTCGTGCTGTTCGTCCTCGGCGGCAACCCCGCCCGCCCCGGCGCCCGCGCCTGGGCCGCCAGCCAACCCAACCTGTTCAACGTCGCTGTCTCCCGCGCCAAACACCGCCTCTACGTCATCGGCAACCACGACAGCTGGGCCAAACTGCCCTACTTCGGCGTCCTCGCCCGCGAACTGCCTGTGCGAACCCTGAAGGTGGACCCGCACCGGTCACCCGGCCTGGAAACGTGAGGGCACCCCCCTGGGTCCACACGCTCCAGCGCGGCGAGGCCTTGGTGTTCGCCCGCCGCATCCCCCGCCGCGATCACCGGTGCACCGATGGTGGCACAGCGGCTGGGCTCGCTGCGGTCTCCGGCGTCAGCCGAGTCGCGCCAGCGCCGTACGGTTGCCAGTGTCCGCATGACGCATACCAGGCGGAAGCAATATCGACGGGTCGCCGACATATCCAGCGCCCGCTGCGGAGCAGCGTTGATTACCAACTCGGTCGGCACGTCTCGAGCACGTGGCTTCCCCAACGTGGATCGCGGCACTGGCGCGTCGCGAGGCTTCGGACAGGGCCGTCGGGTCATGAGTGTCCACAGCGCCCACGTACCCTGCCGGCCCGCCTGGGCGGGTCGAGCGTCGATCACCGTCTTTCGGAGCCGCGTGCGGTGATCTACCGTTGAGGCACGGACGAGGTGGGAGGTGCAGTGCCGTGTATCCGGAATGGCCGCCCGCGGCCCTGGAACTGCCGGTGTCGGTGACGCACGAAGTGTTGCGCGGCCCGTATCTCGCCACGATCCGACTCGATGACGTCAGCTTCGGCGGCGGTGTCCAACCATTGCTGGACACGGAAACGGCCAAGGTCGTCGTGCATCGCGTCCATTCGCTGAACGACCGAGACCGAAAACTTCTCGAGTGGACGGCTCGTTGGAAGCGGGGAGATTCAGACGTCCTCGTCATCAACCACGAGGACCAGAGCGTTGTTGAACTGATGCCGGACAGTGAAGGCCGTTACTATTTCACCGAGGACTTCGGCTGGACACTGGTCGACGATTTGCCACCGCTCGCAGCGTTTCTGACGGCCCGATCCAGGCTCCGAGCCGACCGTTCCGGCGCGGACCTGTTCGATAGCTTGGATGAACGGCATCACACCGCTCGGCAGGCTCTTGACGCGCTGGGGGCAGCCACCGGGGAGATCTTGAGCCTCGCGGTGCACGGGCTTGACCCTGCTGATCGCTTCAAGGACCACGCTGTATTGATTGATGCATTGGTCAAGGCGGCGAACCGCGGCATGGTCGGGTAGCTAAGCTCTACGGGGCGAGTCCCGGCCATGGCCTCGGCGCAATCTTCCTGACGATCCCGGCGGCTCGGAGTAGCCATCAGGGCGCGGGACTGCCGACCCGGGCACCGCCGACGCAGATTGAGGAGGCTCGGTGCGGGCGCTCCGCACCGAACCAACCCACCCGTCAGCGGCTGTTTTCCGAGCCGTTGTTCTGTTCGTTGCGGTCCGCGGCCTGAGCGGCACGCTCAGGGAAGTCGTCCTTCGCGGTCTTCGATTCCGGGTCGTCCTGCGCAGCTTGAGCGATGCGGTCGGCAGCTTCCCGGTCCATTGGCGTTTCCTTGGGCATGGCGATTACACCTCCTCTCGACGGGACTCTCGGGGGCGCGCACGAATCGGCCGGCGCGTATCCATACGCGCCCCACGTCATAAGCGTGACGGCGAACGTGGTGCGGTGCTGCGACCCACGCGCGAGCACCACAGGCCTTGACTCCCCATCCGGGGGAGCCGCCGCGCCCTCCCGGATCCCGGGTGAGGCGAAACATCTCCTTGATAGGTCCGCTGTCGAGGCGGCCCGGCCGTCAAGCGGGCAGCCTTGCCATCGGGACATCCCACCGGCGCGCGGTCCAACCCTTCGCCGGTGCCCGATACGGCCCTCACTCGGACCGCAACCCATGCTGCGCCCCAAAGTCCACGCGGGTCAACCCCCTCATCCGCGTGGTGAAGCGAGCGCCATTTGGACCAAGCCGAACGGCGTCACCGCGCGGCTAAGATCTTTACGCCGTGTCTCTCCTGATGGTGGCCGGCTCCATCGTTCTGAGCGCTGCGATAACAGCAAGGTCGGCGGGTATGCCGTGCCGATGGGTGGCGGATGTCGGGTCCAAGGCGTGTACGACACCCAGGTTCCGTGCGCCACGCACGCCTATGAGGGTGTATCCCCGAATACGCCACTGACGGTGATCTCGCCTGTGGTATGCGCTTGGTCGCGCACCTGCACCGTGACGGCGCCGTGGGTTGGGAGGGCAACCTCGATCACCTGTACGCCGTGCTGACCGTCCTTGCCCTGTACTGCGGCAGCGTCCACCTGGCGACCACCGCACTCGACCACGGTCGTCCACCGGTCACGGCGGAAACCATCTACAACGCCTTCTACGACTGGCGCGACGAACGCGTCGAGGATCCCGAACACCGACAGATCCGCGACCTGAACGCCATGCTGGGCCGCTCCGGTCGCAACCAATTGGCTAGCCGGACAGCAGGACCGAGGCTAGCGCACCGATGATCAGGTACGGGCCGAACGGAAGTTGGCTGTGGCGCTGGACGCCCCCGCGCAGGATCTGGACCGCCACGATCGGCGCGGCGGACACGTACGGCAGGATGGCGCCGAGGATGACGGTGTCCCACCCTTGGGTGCCGAGGAGGACGCTGGCCAGGGCGGCAAGACGTATGTCGCCCATGCCGAGCCGGCCGGGCAGGAGCAGCGCCAACGCCAGGTAGCTCGCCCCGACGACGGCGCCTGCCGCGACTGCGTTACGCAGGATCGCCAGGTCGCCCGCGGCCACCGAAGCAGCACCGATCAGCACGCCGACCACAATGAGGGCGTAGGTCAGGACCGGCGTGGGTAGGCGGTGCACCCGCAGATCAACTGCTGCCAGCAGGGTGCCGGCGATGGCGAACGTCATCCAGGCTGCGAGCAGGAGGAGGTCTGTAGCCGTGGTGGTGGGTAACCGCCATGCCAGCAGCCCGCATCCGGCGCCCGCAGCGGCGGGATAACGCCAGCCCTGTCCCGCGATCTGGACGCGGCAACGGCGGCAGCGGCTCTCGGTGTTCAGCCAGCCTCGAACTCCGGCGTGCATGTGTGTGTCGCACCTCGGGCAGGCATCACGCGTGGCGGATCCAGTCGGCACCGACAGGCGGAAGGCCAGCACCGGCAGGACGGAGCCGGCAGCGGTTCCGAAGCCTGTCGCGAAGACGGTCACAGCCCAGCGCATGCCACCTCGGCCTCCCCTCTGTCCTCACCGCTGGCGGGCAGTTCATGGCGATCGCGGGGCGTCCACTAGAGCGCGCGCCACTCCCGCTCGGACAGCGTCTCCGGATTGCACACCCGCCTCGACGCGCTGCTCGGTGGCGGCCGACCGGGGCCGCGGATGTTGCCGCCGACGGGTATGTCACGACCTACAGGTCCATGACGTCTGAGTCGCGTACCGCCTCGACGATCCCGCGGATCTGGTCCAGCCGTAGGCGGCCCGCAGGGGTGAGGGTGTAGACGTAGTGGTTGCCGTTGCGCTTCTTGGCGATGCAGTTCATGCGGAGCAGTCGATTCCGGGTCCGGCCGAGTTCGGCCTTGGCGTCGCTTCGGCCGCTCCAGTCGGTCAGGGCCTGGCCGAGTTGGGTGTAGCGGTACGGCTGCTGCTCGAGGCAGATCAACGCGCCCGCGTCATAGAGGTAGTGGACGACTTTCTCGATTTTTTCCAGTTCTGTGAATTCCACGCGGTCACCCCGATGTTGCCCCCGTTGCCCGGCGGCGGGTCCCGTCAGGTCCTTCGCCGGACACCTGATCTGCGCAAGCTGTAACCATTGACCAGGCTAAACGCCGCCGTCAAGGTCTTTCTTCGGGATCTTCATCGGGTGGTCCCGTGTCGTGCCGAATGTGCTGATTGCCGGTGCGTTCGGACCAGTGGTGGTCGACTATTCGGCCCGTTCGCGGTCTGTGTGCCGACCTGTGCGGAGAGTTACTTGCGGCAGACGTCGGACACGATCGCGGCGACCTCGGCACCCTTCTCGGTCAGGGCGTACGAGGTTCGCCCCGACTGACCCTTTTGGGCATGTGTGCTGCTCGGCGGTTGGATGAAGCGGATATCGACGAGCCGTCGCACGGCTGTGTCGAACTTGTCAGCCTCGCTCGCGGCCGGCGTCGATGGTTGCTCTCCGTGATGTAGGTGGTCCAAGATCGAGACGACGTACGGGGTGCGCATCAGCTTGATCGCATGTTGCAGAGCGTAGGACTCTGGCGACCTTGTCATTGCGGCGATTCCTCCGTCAGGCAAGGGGACCCGGCACTCATCTTTACTCCCGGCTGTTGGTGTAGCCGGTATTTTGGCGGCCTCGACGGATGTCCGGCAAGAACGACTTTGTGTGTTAACAACGATGCCCTGCGCGGTGACTCAAAGCTACGAACATTTTGTAAGCACGTGATGTGTTGGACGCCGTACTTTCAAAATGTTCGTAGATTTTCCCCGCTGGCCTGCGGTACGACGGTCAAGTGCCGCGCCAAACCCGGGGGAGGTGGCAAGTGCGCACCTTGACGCGATACGCCGCGCGCCGCGGACGTCGTCGACCAGCGACGGTTCCACTCGGGTGTGCCAGGGCGCGGGCAGCGTCTGGACGGCCGGCATGCCACCCGAAGCGGGCGTCGCCGACGTGCGGGCACACCTACACCTCGACGTCGGCGGGCCAACCGGGCGGAACGTTGCAGGTCCGGGCCACGGTGACGTGGCAGGTGACCCGGGCAGGCGACGGCAGGACTCTCGACCCGCTGACGACCACTCGGCGGTTCCGGTCCGGGTCGTGCGGTCGAACACCTACAACAAGGCGGGGTGAACCATGGCCGTAGCGACGACATCGACGCCCGGGCCGCAGACAGCTGCCAACGGCCGCGCGAGGATGCCCGCGCCGACCCCGACGGGCGTGCGACGCCGTGCCCCGCGCACCGCGATCCTCGGGCTGGTCCTCGCGGTGGCGGGGGCGTTGGCGTTCGCGGTGCTCGACCTACGCACCGACCCCGCGACGGCGGTGCTCGCGGTGGCCCGACCGGTCCCGGCCGGCAAGGTGATCACGGAGGCGGACCTGACGGTGGCGCGGATCGTGCCGGACACCAGCGTCGCGGTGGTGCCGCAGTCGCAGCGCGGCACCGTGGTGGGGCACACCGCGGCGGTGCCGCTGCTGGCCGGGACGTTGCTGTCACCGAAGCAGGTCGGGGCGGTGGCGTGGCCGCCGGCCGGCCAGTCGGTGATCGCTGTCGCGGTCAAGGCCGGCCGCGCCCCGGCCGGGCTGACGGTGGGCTCCGGTGTCACGGTCCTGGTCGTGCCGCCTGGGACCGGCGGTGGGTCAGGCGGGAACAAGCCGGTCCAGGCGTCCGGCGCGGTGGTGGCCGTCGCGGCGGCGGACGCCTCCGGGGTCACGGTCGTGTCGCTGCTGCTGTCGGAATCGTCCGCGCTGCAGGTCAGCGGCGCCAGCGGCGACGTGTCGCTGATCCTTCAGGGCTCGGGTGGGTGATCAGGGGATGCTGATTGCGGTCGTGAGCGCGAAAGGCTCGCCCGGGGCCACCACTCTCGCGTTGGCTCTGGCCGCGCGTTGGCCGCGCCCCGGGGCGGTGGTCGTGGAGGCCGACCCCGCCGGCGGCGACATCCTGGCCCGGTTCGGGCGCCCGCCGGCCGAACCCGGACGGGAACCCGGTCTGGCGGCGATGGCCCTGGCCGGGCGGGCCGGACGCGGCGACGGGGGCCCCGACGGTTGGCTGCAACCGACCGCGTTGGGCGTTGAGGTGATCGCGGCCGAGCCAGGCACCGCGGCCGCGGCGAGCCTTGCACAACTGGCCGGGCGCGGGCCGGGGCTGCTGCGGGCGCTGGGACAGCGACACCCTGCGGTGCTCGTTGACGGCGGCCGGTGGGACCCCTCGTCGCTGGCGAATCCACTGCTGGCGGCCACCGACGTGGCATTGCTGGTGATCCGCCCGGTGCTGGAGGAGGTCCGGCAGGCGGAGGTGCGGCTGGCCGCGCTGCGCGCGGTGGTGCCCGATGTGCGGCTGGTCGCGGTCGGCGACGGCCCGTGGCCGCCGGCCGAGGTCGCCGCCCAGTTGCGGGTGGTGCTGGCGGGCAGCGTGCCGGTGGATCGCGATGCTGCCGGGCTCCTCGCGGGGCGGTCAGAGCCGCGGCGGGGGTGGTCGTCGAAGTCGTGGACCCGCCTGCCGTTGCTCCGCGCCTGCCGCGGCATCGCCCTGACCCTCGATGCCAGCACCCCACCGGCCGAGGACCCGCCGGTGCGCCACCGCCACCCGGGTGACGGGTGGGCCGCCCCCGCGCCCACCGGTGCGTCCACCCGCGACGGGCAGCAGGTGCCGCTGCGATGACCGACATGGTGCGACACAACGGCGCCCGGGAGGACACCGACATCGTCGCGGCGCTGCGACCGGTGGTGGCGGCCCGGCTCGCCACCGCTGCCGGCACCGTCTCGGCGCCGTCGGTGGACCGGGTCCTCGAGCAGGTGCTCGACGAACACGCCCGCGACGCGCTGCGCCGCGGGACAGCGCCGCTGTCCGAGGCGACCGAGGCGCGGGTCCGGCGCACCCTGCGGGACTCCTTCGGCGGCGCCGGTGGTCTGCAACCACTGCTCGACGACCCGGACATCGAAACGATCAACATCAACGGGTACGACACCGTGCACGTGCAGTACCGCGACGGCACCCGCCGCCAGGTCGCCCCGGTGGCGGCCTCGGACGCCGAGCTGGTCGAGCTGCTGCGCGAACTCGGCGCGCGCGGCGGGGCGCACGAGCGCCGGTTCGGCCCGGACCGCCCGGAACTGTCGATGCAGCTGCCCGACGGGTCTCGACTGCACGCCATCCACGTGGTCAGCGACCGGGTCGGCGTGTCGATCCGCAAGCACTCCCGCGGCACCACCCTGCAGGAGCTGACCCGCAAGGGCACCATTACCCCGGCGCTGCGGGAGCTGCTACGCGCCCTGGTCGTGGGGCGGTTCAACACCGTGATCAGCGGCGGTCCGGCCGCCGGCAAGACCACGTTCCTGAGAGGTTTGGCCAGCGCGATCCCCGCGTCACAGCGGTTGATCACCATCGAAGATTCCTACGAACTCGCCCTGCCCCACGACGAACACAACGACATGCTCGCGATGCAGGCGCGTGAGGCCAACATCGAAGGCGCCGGCGAGTTCACCGTGGACCAGTGCGTGCGGGCTTCGCTGCGGCTGACCCCGGACCGGGTCATCGTCGGGGAGGTCCGCGGCGCCGAAGTCGTCACCATGTGCAAGGCCATGAGCATCGGTATCGACGGGTCGATGGCCACCGTGCACGCCTCGAGCTCCCGCCAGGCCCTGCTGCGCCTGACCACCTACGCGATGGAACCCCCGGCGCTGTACCCGCGGGAGGCGGCGGTCGCG
>DASVVF010000085.1:0-20978 GCA_036386695.1 Catenuloplanes sp.
CCAGCGGGCGACCCGGCCGTGCCGACCGCGCGACCCTACAATCCGTCGGGCATCCGGGTGGTCAGCCCCCCGACCAGATCCACCGGTACGGACCGGACCGTGACCGACCCGGCCGCCAGCCCGTCGCGGGTGGCCCGCAGGGTGATCGTCCCGGCGGTCCGGGTGGCCCGCACGAAGACCCGGTTAACGCCGCACTCGGTGTCCACATGGGGCTTGAAGACGCTGTACTGCTTGCCCGGGTTGTAACCGCCGAGCAACGTGCCCGGCCCGCTGACGGTGAAGTCCACCCGCTGCTGGTCGGTCGGCACCCGCCGGCCCTGCTCGTCGACCACCTCCACGTCGACGAAGAACACGTCGCTGCCGTCGGCGCGAAGACCGCCCGGCGCGGCGTGCGCGGTCAGCTTGAGCGCGGTGGCCGCTCCGACCGTGTGCTTCTCGGTACGGACCACCTCCCGGCCGTCGGTGTCATAGCCCACCGCGGTCACGGTGCCGGGCGCCCAGGTGACGTCCGGGAACGTGTAGAGGAAGTCGAACGAGGGCTGGCTGGACGACCCCACCGCGGCGCCGTTGACGAACAGCTCCACCCGCACCACGTTGGCCGCCATCACGTACATGGTCTTCGTCGTGCCGGCCGGGTAGCTCCAGTGTCCGATCACGTGGATGTCCGGCTTGGCGCTCTGCATCACCCGGTAGCTGAAGTACGACTCCTTCGGGATGCGCGCCGCGTCGACCCGGCCGGACAGCCGCGACGTCTCACTACCGTACTGGCGGCCGTGCTGATTGGAGTCCGCCCAGATCAGGGCGGCGGCCCCGGAATAGCGGCGGTCGCCCGGCCCCTGGATGCGCTGACCCCAGAACTCGTAGCGGGTGCTGGCCGCCACCTTGCCGGCGAAGTCCTCGGAGGTCCAGTGCCAGGTCGCCTGCGGGCCGGTCCGGTACCCGAAGTCCGGGGGTGAGTAGTTGTCCCACACCCGCCGGGGGGCCTCGTCGCGGGTGTACTCACTCTCGATGATCGGCACCCGGTCCCGGGTATACACCGAGTAGTGCCGGTTGAGCATGGTGCCGACGTACTCGCACTGGTCGACCGCCGCGGTGCCGCCGTACCCGGGGTCGTCGGAGGTGGCCCGCGACCCCATCGCCCGCATGCCGTGCGGGTCCCAGGTCTGCCGCAGTTCCTTCATCTCGCGCTGGTGCTCGGCGGTGATCCAGTTGTTGCCGGACTCCCAGAACAGGATGCTCGGGCTGTTGCGGAAGTAGATGATCGTGGCCCGCATGACCTCGACCCGCTGGTCCCACTGCCGCCCGACGGTGTCCTTCTCCTTGTCGCCGGCAGGTTGGATCGACACCAGGCCGAACTTGTCGGTCATCCGGATGTTCGACGGCTGGGCCGCGACGTGCATCCACCGGATCAGGTTGGCGTTGCTGGCCCGGATGAGCTCGCCGTCGAAGTTGCGCATCCAGTCCGGCACCGCGCCGCCGACCAGCGGCCACTCGTTGGTGGACCGCTGCGCGTAGCCGGTCAGGAAGTGGTACTTGTCGTTGATGTACACACCGCCGTCCGTGGCGCCGCCCCGGAACTCCACCTTGCGGAAGCCGGTCGGGACCGGGTAGACGTCCAGCAGGGTCGTGCCCTCTTTGAGGATCATCTCCATCGTGTAGAGGTGCGGTGCGCCGGGCTGCCAGAACCGCAGGTTGCTCACCCGCCCGGAGACCGTGACGATCCGCGTCTCGCCGGCGGCCAGGATGACCGGCTCGGCCGTCAGCGTCTTGAGCACCTGACCGCGGGCGTCGCGGACCTTCGCCGAGACGGTCACCGTGCGGGCCTCGGCGCGCTGGTTGCGCACCTGCGTCTCGGCGGTGATGATCGCGGCGCGGTTGTGCACGTCGATGTTGTACGGGTAGACGTACGTGCCGGTGGTGCCCAGGCCGGTGTAGAGCGGCAGGGTGAAGTGGGTCGCCGGCACCACGTGCAGCCGGATGTTGCGGGTGAGCCCCCCGAAGCTGGGGTTGAAATCGCGCGAGTCCCACTGGTAGGCGGTTCCGGTGGACTGCTCGACGTAGTTGGGCGAGTTGTCGGGCCGGACCGCGATGAGGTTCTCGGCGCCGAAGGTCACCTGGTCGGTGATGTCGAAACCGAACGGGGTCACCCCGTTCTCGAACATCCCGACCTGCTGACCGTTGACCCACACCGTCGCGGCGGCCCGGACCCCCTCGAACTCGATGACCACCCGGCTGCCGGCCTGGTGCGCCGGCAGCGTGAACCGCTTGCGGTACCAGACCCTCATCCGGGTCAGGTGGTGCTCGCCGGACGGCGTGATCCACTCGTCGAACGAGTCGACGTCGTTGAAGGTGTGCGGCACGCTCACCGTCGTCCAGGCGCTGTCGTCGAACGAGGTCCCCTCGGCGCCGGCGACGTTCTCCCGGAGGAACTTCCAGTCCAGGTTCATGTTGTAGACGGCGCGGTTGGTGGTCTTCGTGGCGTTCGGGGCGCCCTGCGCCGGGGCTGACCCGAACGCCGAGCCGGCCGCGAACGCGCCGACGCCGGCGGCCGTACCGGCCAGCACGCTGCGCCGACGGACACCCTGACCGGCCGACCGGCCCTCGCTGGTCTCGCTCGTCATCTGCCTGCGGATCCTTTCCGGGAAGTGGACGTCGCGTCGGTGGCCCGCAGGGTCGCGACATGGCCGCCGTACCGGTCCGGGCCGGCCCGAGGTATCCCGGGCGGTGAGCGATTTGCATAGATCAATAGGCGAGCCAAGTCTGCGGGCCGGTCGGCCGAGCTGTCAAGACGAGACCCTGCATTCATGGGATGAATGCGCCCGGTGGGCGCCGTCGTGCCCGGGTCGCGGCGCCGGCGGCGACCGACCACGGCGTAACCGCGGCGCGGTGTTCCACCGGCCGCCCCGGGGGTACTGCGGGGGGCGACCCGCCGGAGTCGACCCGGTGGGGGACGATGATCAGGGCGCCGGCCGGTGGTGGGGCGGCCGGCGGGTACGACGCGGGAGGCGAGCGGGTTGACCGGAGGCGGGTCGCGGTGAGCGCCGGGCCGGACCTTTTCGCCGACGGCGGCGACACCGGGGCGCTGATGGCCCGGCTGGACTGGGCCGCCACGCCGGTCGGGCCGGTCACCGACTGGCCGGCGACCCTGCGCGCGGCGGTCCGGTTGGTGCTGTCCTCCCGCTACCCCATGCTGCTGTTGTGGGGCAGTGAGTTCACCCAGCTCTACAACGACGCCTACTCGGCCCTGATCGGCGCCAAACACCCGGCCGCACTCGGTGGCGACGTGCGCATCACCCTGGCCGAAGGGTGGGACGTCTTACGGCCGATCATCGAGGAGGCGTTGAGCACCGGCGTGGCGAGCTGGGTTCCCGCCCTGCGACTGCGCCTGGACCGCGCCGGCTACCCGGAGGAGGCGTACTTCAGCGTCTCGCACGCGGCCATCCGCGACGACCGGGGCGGCAACGTCGGGGTCTTCGCGGTCTGCAGCGAGGTGACCGAGCAGGTGGTCGGCGAACGCCGGCTGCGGCTGCTGCGCGACCTGTCCCTGCGGGGCGGGCAGACCAGCACGGCCCAGCACACCTGCGACGAGTTGATCGGCAGCGTCGCCGAGCACCCGCTCGACGTGCCGTTCGCCGCCATCTACCTGCGCGACGGTGATCTGTTGCGCCGGATGGCCGGTGTCGGGTTCGCCCCCGCCGGCGTGACGCTCGACGACACGGTGCTTCCTTCGGTGCTGCCGCTGCGCGGGGGCGGGTCGGTCGACCGGTGGGCGCTGCGCCGCGCCGCAGCCGGCGAGGTCGGCACCGTGTCGCCGGTAACGGAACTCCTCACCGTTCCCGCCGGACCGTGGGGCGACCCGGTCGACGTGGCCCTCGCCCTACCGTTGCCGTCCGCCGATCGGACCCAGCCACTCGGGGTCCTGCTGGTCGGGGTCAGTCCCAGCCGAGGCCTCGACGAGGCGTACCGGTCCTTCGTCGGACTGCTGAGCCAACAGGTCTCCGTCGCCGTCCGCAACGCCCGTGCCTACGAGGAGGAACGGGCCCGCGCCGAGGCGCTCGCCGAGCTGGACCGGGTCAAGACCGACTTCTTCACCAACGTCAGCCACGAGTTCCGTACCCCGCTGACCCTGATGCTCGGTCCGCTGGCCGACGCGCTCGCCGACCCGGGGGACCCGCTCAGTGCGGGGCAACGCAGCCGGGTCGACACCGCGTGGCGCAACGCCAACCGGCTGCTCCGGCTGGTGAACAATCTGCTCAGCTTCGCCAGTCTGGAAGCCGGCCGGGCCCCGCGCTCCGCCCGCCCGGTCGACCTGCCCGCCGCCACCACCGAACTCGTCGGCGTCTTCCGGGCGGCCGTGGAACGCGCCGGCCTGCGCCTGGTCGTCGACTGCCCACCGCTGCCGCGAGCGGTGGTGCTGGACCCCACGCACTGGGAGACGATCGTCGCGAACCTGCTCTCCAACGCCCTGAAGTTCACCTTCGTCGGTCACATCCGGGTCGCGCTGAGTAGCGACGGGGGCGCCGTGCGACTCACCGTGGCGGACACCGGGATCGGCATCGCCGCGCGCGAACGGTCCCGCCTGTTCGAACGCTTCCACCGGGTGCGGGGCGCCCGTTCCCGCAGCCATGAGGGCTCCGGCATCGGCCTGGCACTGGTCCAGGAGCTTGTCAGGCTGCAGGGCGGCGACGTCGAGGTCGCCAGCGAGCTCGGCGTCGGCACCACCTTCACCGTCGAGTTCCCGTGGTCGGCGGTACAGCCCACCGCGACCGTCCCGCCGTCCGACGACCCGGCCGCCGCCCGCCCCGCCGCCGCCCGCCCCGCTGAGGCCGCTCGCCCCGCTGACGCCGCGGCTGTGCCGGCCGCCAACGCCGCGGCCCTGCCGGACGGTGCCAGCCAGGCGCCGCCGATCGGTTCCGGGGTCGCGTACGCCGCGGCGCAGGAGGCGCTGCAGTGGGTCGCCGGGGAGGCGCCCGCCGCCGCGGCCCCGGCGCCGACGGACGCCGACCCGGACCCGCCCGATGACCCGCTGCGCGACGCCCACATCCTGGTGGCGGACGACAACGCCGATATGCGCGCGTACCTGACCCGGCTGCTGACCGCGCAGGGCTGGCAGGTCGAAGCTGTCGGCGACGGTGAGGCCGCCCTGGCGGCGGTCCGTCGCCGCCGACCCGACCTGGTGCTCACCGATGTGATGATGCCCCGGCTCGACGGCTTCCAGCTCCTGCGGGCGCTACGCCGGGACGACGACACCGCGACCGTGCCGGTGGTGGTGGTCTCCGCCCGGGCCGGCCGGGAGGCCAGCGTGGAAGGGCTGGCCCTCGGCGCCGACGACTACGTCGTCAAACCGTTCTCCGCCCCGGAACTGATGGCCCGGGTACGCGGCACCATGCGGCTCGCCCGGGCCCGGGCCGCGCACACCCGACCGCCCCCCGAGCCGGTCGACGCGGCCGATCTCGTCGCCGCCGGCCGGGCGATGGAGGCGGCGGTGCGGTCGCTGACCGAACAGGCCCGGGCGCTGCTCGCCGGGCGTCAGGCCGTCACCACCCTCACCGACGCCGGCGGGAACCCCCGCCTGCGGGTCGCCGTGCCGGACGACGCGGTGGGCGACCCCGGCACACCGGTGGTCAGCACGCCGGTGGCGCCGCCGGACCCGGGCCAGCCGGTCGGCACCCTCGTCGTGCGCGGCGGGGACCGGCCATTCGGGTCGATCGACCGGGAACTGCTGCGCCCGGTCGGGCAGATGCTGGCCACCCTCGCCCGCCGCACCTGGCGGGCCGGGCAGGACCCACCGATCGCCGCCGCGCTGCGCCGCGACCTGCTGCCGGGGCTGTTGCCCGACATCGCCGGCTGCGAGGTGGCCGTCGGGCACCCGCGCGCCGGTGCCGACGCGGACGTCGGCGGCGACTGGTACGACGTCTGCCAGCTGGCCGACGGCCGGGTGCTGCTCGCAGTGGGCGAGGTAGCGGGGAGCGGACTGGCCGCGGTCACCATGATGGGACAACTGCGGGCCGCCGCGCGGGCCTACGCCGCGCACGGCGATCCGCCGGCGGCCGTCCTCGATCGGTTGGGAGCCGTGCTGCGCCGAATGGACCCGGGGGCCTGCGCCACGGCGCTGATCGGTTACCTCGACCCGGTCACCGGCGGCTTCCAATGGTGCAGTGCCGGGCACCCGGCACCGTTGCGGATCGCCGCGGGGCAACCGGCGCGATGGCTGCCCGGCGTCCCGGGTGGCCCACTGGGCACCCTCACCGGGCGGCCGGACACCAGCCACGCGACGCTGCCCCCGGGGGCCGTGCTGCTGTTCTGTACCGACCCGACGATGGGGGACCGGGGGGCGGCGACCGACGAGCGGACGTTGGTGCTGCAGCGGCGCGCCGGCGAGGTCCAGCCCGGCGCGGGGCACGTGCGCGACATCGTCGACGCGGTGCTCGTCGACGGCCCGGACGGCGACGGCGACGACACCCCCGTGTTGGCCGTACGCCGCGACGCCCGGGCCCGGACGGTCACTCCGACTCCGATATCCGAAGTGGACAGCCTATGGACCTATCCGGCGGATCCGTACGCCGCCGCGGCGATGCGCCGCGATCTGCGCCGCGCCCTCCAACAGGCTGATGTGGACAGTGAAGCGGTTTTTGACTTGCTGATAGCGGCCTCCGAAGCGGTGAACAACGCCGTCGAGCACGCCCAGCGCCCGACCCGCCCGCAGGTCGAGGTCCGGCTGAGCATCGCCGACGGGACGGCGCGCGTGGCGGTGCGGGACTTCGGCAGCTGGCGGGGACGGCGGCCGGCCATGGACCGGGGTCGCGGCGCGGCGCTGATGAGCGCCGTCGCGCAGGTGCGGGTCCTGCCGACCGAGCGGGGAACCACGGTGGTCATCGAGCGGGCCGTCAGCACCGGCCGATGAGCCGGGCGTTGGGTAGCGTACGGGGATGGACGGCGACACCATGGTCGGTTTCGGGCCCAAGCAGGCGTGGCTGGCGTTGCGCGACCGGGAGCCGGCGGCGGTGACCGCCGCGCTGGGCCTGCGCGACCTGGGCCCGGTCGGCTGGCGCGAGGGCATCGACCTGGCATACCTGACCGACGACCGGCTGGCGCTCACCCCGCCGCTGCCCGGCGCGGACGGCGCCACCTGGTTACTGGTCACCGGCCGGTGGCTGCTGCGCCCGGACGCCCCGGTCGACATCACCGCGCTGTCCGACGGGCTGCGCACCGAGGTGCAGTTCTTCGCTACGTACCGGGTCCGGGAACTGCACCGTTGGGAGCGCGCGGTGGACGGAGTCCTGGTACGCGCCTTCGGCTACCTCGGGGAGACCGGTGAGGTCCTCACCTGGCAGGGTCGGCCGGACTCCGTGGAGCAGGGCGTCGGCCTACCGATGACCGACCCCGTCGAAGACGGGGGACTGCTGGTGGGCGAGACCGACGTGCTACAGGTGGCACGCGGCTGGAGCATCGCGCCGACCGACCTGCAGGGCCGGGCCGCTCCGGCCCCGCTGCGCGCCGCGGCCGCCCCCTGACCCGGCCGCTTCCGTGACCCGGCCGCCTCCGTGACCGGGCCGCCTCCGTGACCGGGCCGCTTCCGTGACCGGGCCGCTTCCGTGACCGGGCCGCCTCCGTGACCGGGCCGCCTCCGTGACCGGGTCGGGCGGGTGATCCCGCGCTGTCCGGGCTGGGTGTTGACTGCCGGTTCGGTGCGACGTGGGGCTCGTCACGTGCGCTGCGCGGTTGTGTCCCGGGAGGTAAATTCGGGCGGTGGCCAGTCTCGCGCGCTCCCGTTCCCGGCAGCGGGCGGCGCGTCGGCTGGTGCGGCTGCTGGTCGCCCTTGCCCTGCTCGGCATGGCGCTGGGCGCCGCCGCCTGGCCGTCCGTGGCGGACAGCCGGCCCACCGCCACCGGCCAGCCCGCCGCGGTAACCGCATCGGCCGGGCCGACCACGCCGCAGCGCGTCACGCCGCCCGCCGGTACGCCGTGGGCCGATGAGCCCGGCACCTCGCCCGCCGGTACGGCGCGGGCCGAGGGGTTCGCCGCGCCGTCGGCCGAGGAGCCCGGTACGCCGGGGCTGGACCGGTCGGCGGTGCGCGGCCCCGCGTTGGCCGGGCGGCCGTCAACGGTCGGTCAGGTCGTCATGGCGGCCTCAGCCGCGCGGGTCGGCCCCCGGGCGGTGCCGGCTCCCGCCGGCCCCCGGGCTCCACCGTCGCGCGACGCCTGAGCACTCCCGGCCGGTCCGACAACCCCGCCGGCACTCCGCACTCGGGTCGATCGGTGAACCGATCTGACGTTCCTCCCGGCGCACCCGGCTGACGTGGCCGGTGTGACGCCGCCGGTCGCCACGGGTGGTGGACCGACCGCAGCCCCAGTCGCATCGTTCACGGATGAGGTGCTGATCGTGGAAACAAACGTAGACAGTGTGCTGGTCGACCTTTCCCAGGCCGCGGCGATCTGGCTGGGCCTGCTCGTGGTCGCCGTGTCGGCTCTCGCGCTGCTGTCGGCGCCCGGGATGCGCCGCCGCCCGGGCGCGGCCGCTGATCCCGGGCGGCCCACCACGACGCGGGAGCAGGAGGCCCGGCGCTACGCCGAGGAGGTCGCGGTGGCCGCCGGGCGGGCGGCCGTCACCGCTCGACGCCGACGCCTCGAGTGGCTCGCCACGCACGACGCGGTGGAGGCGGCGTGGCAGGCGTTCGACGCCATCGACAACGAGGCCCGCCGGTTGGCCGCCGCGGCGATCTTCCCGCTGCCCCGCACGGCGCGCACGCCGGCCGAGTTCGCCGACCGGGAGCGGTATCTGCACCGGGCCGCGACCGCCGCGTGTCGGCGCCGGGAACTCTCGGTACGCCAACTCAGCGACGCGTTGGGCCACCGCAACGGCTGGGACCCACGTCGGCACCCGGTCGAGCAGCAGGTGGTGCTGTGCCGGGTGAGCCGTGATCACCTGCTCGGCGCGTACCGCACCGTCTCGGCGGCCGAACGTGCCGCCTGGCATGCCGCGGAGGTGGCCGCGGTGGCCGCGGCCAGCCTGCGCGAGGAGGCCTTGGCGGCCGCGGTACGGGCGGCCGGTCTGGAACCGCTAACGGCCGCCGACCGCTCCGCCCTCGCCTGGCGGGGAGCGCCCACCGCCCGTCGCCGCCCCCGGCTGGCCACCCGCTGATCACCCTGTTGACCTTGCTGGTCCGCGCTGATCACCCTGTTGACCTTGTTGGGTCCCCGTTGATCACCCGGTTGACCGGCCCTGGCCAACCCGATGATCAACGGTTGGGTCCGGCTGATCCGGTCCGGCTGACCGGGCCGTGGGTGTCAGGCGTCGACGGTCGCCGGCGGGGTGCCGGCACCCGCGTTCGGGTCGGTGGCCGGCGACGACCCGCGGTGTTCGGCCGCCCGGGCGGCGAGCCCGCCGAGGGCGGCGCCCAGCACGGCGGTGAGCACGATGATCCCGGTGATCATTTCGGCCGGCCAGCGGAGTCCCTCGGCGATCTGCAGGCCGGCCAGGTGGCCGATCCACAGCAGCGCCGCGAACAGCGCCCCGGCCAGCGGCAGCCGCAGCGGCGCGGCCGACCCACGGACCGCGTCGAGCCGGCGCAGCACCAGGTCGGTCACGGCGGCGCCGCAGAGGGCGCCGAGCGTGCCGCTGGCCGCCGGCTGGGGAAACTCGAACATCACCATGACGAACAGGGCGACACCGAACGTCACCGCCGTGGCGGCGCCCGCGACGGCGCGCCGCCGGTGGACCCACAGCAGCGGGGCGACCAGCAGCACCGTGGTGATGAGGTAGCTGTCCACCCCGGCGATGGCCGTCAGGCCGCCGGAAGCCCCCTGCTGCGCCAGCGTCGGGTCGTACGGCATGGTCGGGGCCAGGGTGAGAAACGCCGACGAGTGGGTGAGCAGGATGGTGGGGGCCATGATCCCCAGGGTCAGCCCGGTGATCCCGGTGATGGTGCGCAGTCCGCCGTCGCGCGCCGCCCACCATGAGCGCAGCGGGCTGGTGACCATCAGCACCGCGCCGATGACGATCAGCTGGTGGCTGGGGCTGAACGTCGCGTTGAGGCCGACCTCGACGCCGAGGGTCTCGTGCCAGATCATGTCGGTGAACCCACCGAGACCGAAGACCAGTACGCCGATCGCGCCGGTCCGGTACCCGTGCGGCCAGCCGTGCCGCCACCAGATCGGCGCCTGGTCGCGGCGCTGGTATGCCAGCCAGAAGATCCAGCCCGCCGATGCCGCGAAGCCGGCGTAGAGCAGGCCGTGCCAGGGGGTGAAGAAGCCTTCGAGGGTCTCGCTGAGGTTGGCGTGCGCCCACCCGTCGGCCAGCGCGCCGCCGATCATGCAGGCGCTGAAGATCATTGCCAGGAGATCTTCACGGCGGGTGGCCTGGCCGCCCGGGTGGGTGCCGGTGGAAGCTGCCGGGGTGCCGCGGGTGGTGCCGCTGGCCTTCCGGGTGTCGCTGACTGCCACGGCTCGTCCTCTCGTCGGAGTTGCCGGACCCGGCCGGGGGTGGCCCGGCGCGCCGCGGACCGGCCGTACGGATCTTCCCAGAGTGGTGTCGCCCGGTGCAGACCCCCGGGGGCGCTCCTACGCTGACCGACAGTCCCGACAAAAGCCTTAATCATGGCGAGCCGGACAGGGGGCCTGGTGGCGGATTCGGCCACGGATCGCTGAGCAGGGGTGGGTGCCGGTGCCCGGCCAGGTCAGGGGGTTAGGGTTACCGCGTGGCGCTTTCACCTCCGGAGCAGGCACTGGCACCGCGAACGCACCGGGCGGCCCGCATCGAAGACGCCGTACGAGGGGCGCTGGTGCGCCGCCTCCGCCAGCGTGGCTGGTACATCAGCCTCATCGCGTACACCGGTTACGGCGCTCCCGGCTGGGTGCGGGTGATGGGCCGGGTCATGCTGACCCGGCTCGACTCGCGGTCCCGGCGGCGCGCCGAGAAGATCCGCGGCTGGCGCAACTTCGTCACGGTGCCGGTCGGGGAAGCTCCGGTGACCATCCACGTCGGCGACCGGCGCCACGACACGGTGGCCGACCGGGGCGGCTTCATCGACTGCGTGGTGCCCGGGGACTTCGCCCCCGGCTGGCAGAAGGTGCGGCTCAGCGGCGCCGCCGGGGTCGAGCCGGTGGACGCGGCGATCCGGGTGGTGGACCCGACGGTGCGCCTGGGCATCGTGTCCGACATCGACGACACGGTCATGGTTACCGCGCTGCCCCGCCCGATGCTCGCCGCGTGGAACACCTTTGTGCTCGACGAGCATGCCCGGATGGCGGTTCCCGGGATGGCGGTGCTCTACGAGCGGCTGGCCACCGCGTATCCCGGCGCACCGGTCTTCTATCTGTCGACCGGGGCGTGGAACGTCGCGGCCACCCTGAACAGGTTCCTGTCCCGGCACCTGTATCCGGCCGGTCCGCTGCTGTTGACCGACTGGGGCCCGCAGAAGGACCGGTTCTTCCGCAGCGGCCAGGAGCACAAGCGCAGCAGCCTGCGCCGGCTGGCGCAGGAGTTCCCCGACATGCAGTGGCTGCTGGTCGGCGACGACGGTCAACACGACCAGGAGTTGTACGCCGAGTTCGCCGAGGCCCACCCGGACAATGTGGCCGCCGTCGCGATCCGGCAGCTTTCCCCCACCCAGGCCGTGCTGGCCGGCGCACCGCCCCTGGTGGCGGAGAGCGCCCTGCCGGTGGTGCCGACGCCGCACCGCTGGCTGAGCGCCCCCGACGGCGCCGGCCTCTGGCGGCAACTGCGCGACGCCGGCCTACTCTGAGTGGGCACCCGGCGCCGCGGCGTCAGGTGATCGACCGATAATGCCGGGGGAGTGTCCCGCCAGCGTCGCAGGGAGTTGTCATGGCCACCTTGAAGACCGCCCGCACCGACGCCAGCGTCGACGGCTTCCTGGCCGGTGTCGCCGATGAGGGCCGCCGCCGCGACGCCGAGTGGGTGCGTGAACTGCTGGCCCGGATCACCGGCGCCCCGGCTGCCATGTGGGGGGAGAGCATCGTCGGCTTCGGCGAGCGTCGGCTGCGCTACGCCAGCGGCCGCGAACTCGACTGGTTCCTGGTCGGCTTCTCGCCGCGCAAGCAGAACCTCACCGTCTACCTGGGCGACGGCGGGTTCGGTGACGAGGACCTGCTGGCCCGGCTCGGCCGGCACACCGTCGGCAAGGGCTGTCTCTACCTCAAGCGCGTCGACGACGTCGACCCGGATGTCCTGGCGGAGCTGATCACCCGGTCGCTGCCCCCGGCCGCCCCCGACTGAGCCGTCCCGGGGCCGCCCGCGACTGAGCCGTCCCCGGGCCGCCCGCGACTGACCGGCTAGGCCGGGTCAGGCCGGCGGCCGGCCCGGTGGTTGATCGTCGGCGGTGTCCGGCGGGCCCGGCTCGGCGGCGGCCAGCCGGGCGTGCAACCGTTGCCGGATCTCGTCCGGGGTGTAGGCCCGCCGGCGCCGTTCGGCCCGCGCGATCACCGCCCCGGTGGCCGCCACTCCGACAAAGCTCGCCAGGCCCAACACTTTCCACCACCGCATGTGCCTAGGGTAGTCGGATGCCTGGCCTCTCCCTGAGCCTCGACGAGGCGATCGACCTGACCCGTACGGGTGACGTGTGGCTGTTCCGCGGCCGCAGCGTGCCGGACCGGGCGATCCAGATGACCACCAACAGTCCGGTCAACCACGTCGGCATGTCCGTCGTCATCGAGGACATGCCGCCGCTGATGTGGCACGCGGAGCTGGGCCGGTCGCTGCCGGACCTGTGGTCGGGCACGCACCAGCGCGGGGTGCAGCTGCACGACCTGCGGGCCGCGGTGCGGGTCTGGGGCACCCGGTACGGGCAGCGGGGTTGGCTGCGCCAGCTCGACGGTCCGGTCACCCGGGAGATGGAAGACGCGGTGCTGCGTACCGTGGCCCGGCTGGACGGCACGCCGTTCCCGTCCACCGCCCAGCTGGCCTGGCGGTGGCTGCGCGGGCGGGTGCCGTCGCCGCGGCGGGTCCCGCGCGGCGGCGTGGAGCTGGAACGCGCGTACTGCGCGGAGGTGGTCGCCGTGACCTATGAGGAGATGGGGCTGTTGCCGGCCGGCCGCCGGCCGAACTGGTACGACCCTGGCCGCTTCTGGAGCGGCGACGAACTCGCCCTGTCAGCCGGCATGCGCCTGGGTGCGGAGATCGCCGTGGACATCTCCCGCTGAAACCACGCCGGCGCCCCAGGACCGCCGCTGGGCGGTCCGGGGGCGCCGGGCGTGGGTGTTCGATCAGCGGCCCGTGCGCCGGCCCATCCGGGAACCCGAGGAGAAGGCGGCAGCGCTGCGCGGTTGGGCGGTGCTGGCCGCACCCGCGGACCGGCCGCCGCCGGACGTGCCGGTGCGGGCGGTCGAGCCGGCAGCCGCGCCGGTGCGGGCGGCGCCGGACCGGCCACCGCCGGACTCGCCCCGGCCAGATCCGGATCGCGACCCGCCACGGGCGGCGCCGGCCCCGGCGTGCGCGGTGGCCCGGGCCGGGCGACTGCGACGTGCCGGTTGGTCCTCGACCGGAGCGGCCGCGCTGGGCGCGGTGAACGAGCGGTCGCCCGGCGCCAGCTGGGTCAGCAGCGGATGCCCCGGCCGCAGCCGGGTCGTGGTCGGCGTGATGCCGGCCTTGCGGGTCAGGTCGCGCACGTCGGCGGCCTGGTCGTCGGTCATCAGGGTGATGACGGTGCCTAACGCCCCGGCCCGCGCCGTCCGGCCGGAGCGGTGCAGGTAGGCCTTGTGCTCCACCGGCGGGTCGGCGTGGATGACCAGCGCCACGTCGTCGACGTGGATGCCGCGGGCGGCGATGTCGGTGGCCACCAGCGTCATGTCGCTGCCCTCGGAGAACGCCTGCAGGTTGCGGCTGCGGGCGTTCTGGGCCAGGTTGCCGTGCAGCTCGACGGCCGGCACGCCGGCGGCGACGAGTTGCCGGGTCAGGGTCTTGGCGCGGCGCTTGGTGCGGGTGAAGACCACCGTGCGGCCCGGGGCGGCGGTGAGGTCGACCAGCACATCGAGCCGGTCGTCGTGCTGGACGTGCAGCACGTGGTGACTCATGTCGGTGCTGGGCGCCGCGGGGGAGTCCACGCTGTGCGTCACCGGCCGGTGCAGGAACCGCTTGACCAGCACGTCGACGCCACCGTCGAGAGTGGCCGAGAACAGCAGCCGCTGGCCGTCGGTCGGGGTCTGGTCCATCAGCCGCCGGACCACCGGCAGGAAGCCGAGGTCGGCCATGTGATCGGCCTCGTCCAGCACGGTGATCTCGACGGCGTCCAGCCGGGCGTGCCCGGACTGGATGTGGTCGGCCAGCCGGCCGGGACAGGCGACCAGCACGTCGACGCCGGCGCGCAGGCCGGCGATCTGCGGGTTGGCGCCCACCCCGCCGAAGACGGTGAGGGTGCGCAGCTTCAGCGCCGCGGCCAGTGGGGCCATCGCCGCCTCGATCTGGCTGGCCAGCTCGCGGGTCGGGGCCAGGATCAGCGCCCGCGGGCGACCGGGGCGACGCGGGGTGCCGCTGGCCGCGAGCCGGGCCAGCAGCGGCAGGACGAAGGCGTACGTCTTGCCGGAGCCGGTGCGGCCGCGACCGAGGACGTCGCGGCCGGCCAGCGAGTCCGGCAGCGTGGCGACCTGGATCGGGAAGGCGGTGGTGATGCCGTCGGCCGCCAGCACCGCGGTCAACGCGGCGGGCACGCCAAGATCGGCGAAAGTAGTGGTGGACGTGGTGCCAGGGCGGGATGCCGCCATGAATTCTCCGTACGTGGAAGTGGTCGTCCTGCCCGGCGCAGACCTGGTGGTCGCGGCGCGTGGTGGTCGACATCCGAGGCGGCAGACCGGGCCCGACTGCGCGGGGTCTCCGGTTGGAGGTGCCCGCTGCCGTCCCGTTCACAATGCCCGCTGCGCGGGCGGCCCGAGGCAGAACTGTGCGGGCCGCGAGGTCAACTGTACGCGAGTGCCGGTCCGGCGCGTCGACCGCGGGGTGTCCGATAGGTCTCACCCCGCGCCCGGTCCGCGGCTGCCGGTCGGGCGGTAGTCGTGGCTCGCCGCCCACTGCAACCGTCCGGCAACTCAACGTGACCCGGGGTCGCACCCGTCGGAATTGAGAGTTCCTCTCGTCAGCTGGTGAGTCGCCAGCGGGCCACCGATCGAGGGGGACCAGATGACCAGTGCCGCCATCACCACCACCGCAACCAGCCCGGCGCGTGAGCAGGAAGACCTCATCCGGGCGCACATGCCGTTGGTCGGCCACCTGGTCCGCGAGATGCTGGGGCGGGTGCCGGCGCACGTCAACCGGGACGATCTCACCTCGGCCGGGTTCGCCGCCCTGGTCTCCGCCGCGCGGGGCTTCGACGAGTCGCGCGGGGTCCCGTTCGTCCGGTTCGCCGCCACCCGGGTCCGGGGCGCGCTGATCGACGAGCTGCGCGGGCTCGACTGGGCCAGCCGGTCGGTGCGCCAGCGCGCCCGCCGTACCGACGTGGCCCGCCAGGAGCTGACCGCCAGCCTGGGCCGTACGCCCACCGGCGCGGAGCTGGCCGGCCACCTCGGGGTGTCGGTCGACGAACTGGACGCGGTGGCGGATGACGTCCAGCGGGCGGTGGTCTTCAGCCTGCAGGGCTTCACCACCGGCGTGGCCGACGAGATGGTCACCGAGCGGACCGCCGGTCCGGAGGAGCTGCTGATCCGCCGCGAGCGCATCGGTTATCTGCACAATGCCATCGAGGCGCTGCCGCAGCGGCTGCGCGTGGTGGTCACCGGTTACTTCATGCAGGAGCGCCCGATGGCGGACATCGCCGCCGAGCTCGGCGTCACCGAGTCGCGCGTCTCCCAGTTGCGGGCCGAGGCCCTGATGCTGCTCAAGGACGGCCTGAACGCGCACCTCGACCCCGAGCTGGTGCCGCGGCGCCCGAGCGCCGAGGGCTGCGTAACCCGGCGTCGGACGAGCTATTTCGACCAGATCGCCAGCCGCGGCACGCTGCACTCCCGGCTCGCCCGGACCAGCCTGCACGGCATCCCGGTGGCGGCGGCCGCCTGAGCCCGGTGGCGGCGGCCGTCTGAGGCTGCCCCGGCTGGCATTGTGCGCCGACCCGGAATTGCGCTATCGTCGGCATTTCACGCGCACAAAAAAGAACGGCAAAGAATGCCGTTCGGATTGCCACCATACCAATCTTGGAGAACGATTGTCAAGCCGATCCCGGGCCGCGGGCGATGCGTTGACCGACGGCATCGGACCCGAGCAGGAATACCTCAGCCTGCTCTACGGTCGCCTCGACGACCTGCGTGAACGGGCCAAGCGCCGACTGTCCGGGCTGTTACGGGAGTCCGGCGGCACGCCCCAGGCGCGGTCCCAGCGTGACGACGCCGTCGCCATGTACGGCGAACGGCTCACCCGCTACGACGCGGTCGAGAATGGCCTGTGTTTCGGCCGCCTGGACATCGACGACGACGAGCCGCGCTACATCGGCCGGATCGGCCTGTTCGACGACACCGAACTGCACCGGCCCCTGCTGATCGACTGGCGGGCACCCGGCGCCCGGCCCTTCTACCTGGCCACCGCCGCCTCACCCGAGGGGGTGCACCGCCGCCGGCACATCCGCACCCGGGGTCGTACGGTGACCGCCCTGGACGACGAGGTGCTCGACCTGAGCGCCGCACACGACCCGGGCCACAGCGACCTGACCGGCGAGGCGGCGTTGCTGTCGGCGCTCAACGCCAGCCGCACCGGGCGGATGAGCGACATCGTCGAGACCATCCAGGCCGAGCAGGACCGGGTGATCCGGTCGCGGTTGAGCGGTGTGCTGGTGGTGCAGGGTGGTCCCGGCACCGGAAAGACCGCCGTCGCCCTGCACCGGGCGGCGTACCTCCTCTACACCCACCGCGAGGAGTTGACCCGCCGCGGCGTGCTGATCGTCGGCCCGAACGCCACCTTCCTGCGCTACATCGCCCAGGTCCTGCCGTCGCTGGCGGAGACGGGGGTGCTACTGCGCACCCCCGGTGACCTGTTCCCCGGGGTGACGGCCGAGCGCCCCGAGCCGGCATCGGCCGCGCAGGTGAAGGGCCAACTGGTGATGACCGAGGTGCTGGCCACGGCGGTGCATGACCGGCAGCGGCTGCCCGACGACAGCCTGCCGGTCGAGGTGGACGGGTACGAGCTGCACCTGGACCGGGAGACCTGCGAGCGGGCCCGGGCCCGGGCCCGCCGCTCCGGCAGGCCGCACAACCTGGCCCGGCCGCTGTTCGCGACCGAGATCGTGCACGCGCTCTCCGGCCAGATCGCCGAGCGGATCGGCGCCGACCCGCTCGGTGGGGAGAACCTGCTGGACGAGGCGGACCTGGCCGAGATCCGCCGGGACCTGCGGGCGGACCCGGCCGTACGGGCGGCTCTGGACTGGTTGTGGCCGGTGCTGACCCCGCAGCGGCTGCTGGCCGACCTGCTCACCGACCCGCGGCGGATCGCCTCGGCCGCCCCGCAGCTCGCCGCGGCCGCCCGGGACCTGCTGCGGGCCCGACCGCAGGACGGCTGGACGGCGGCCGACGTGCCCCTGCTCGACGAACTGGCCGAGCTGCTCGGCGAGGACGACACCGTCGGGCAGGCCCGCGCCCAGCGGCACCGCCGGGAGCAGATCGAGTACGCCGAGGGCGTGCTGGACATCGCCGTCGGGTCGCGCTCGATCGACCTGGAGGACGAGCTCGACCCGGAGCTGCTCAGCGCCACGGACCTGGTGGACGCCGGCCGGTTCGCCGCCCGGCAGGAGACCGCCGACCGGCGGACCGCCGCGGAACGCGCCGCCGCCGACCGCACCTGGGCCTTCGGTCACATCATCGTCGACGAGGCGCAGGAGCTGTCGCCGATGGCGTGGCGACTGCTGATGCGCCGCTGCCCCGGTCGCTCGATGACCGTGGTCGGCGATGTCGCCCAGACCGGGGACCTCGCCGGGACCGCCTCCTGGCGGCAGGTGCTTGAGCCGTACGTCGCCGACCGTTGGCGGCTGGAGGAACTGACCGTCAACTACCGCACCCCGGCGGAGATCATGGCGGTGGCCGCGGAGGTTCTCACCGCCATCGACCCCGCCCTGCGGCCGCCGCGTTCGGTGCGCGCCTCCGGAGTCACGCCGTGGCGGCGCCCGGTGCCGCCGCAGCGGTTGGCGCCCGAGGTGGTCGACGTCGTGCTCGACGAGCTCACCCGGCTGGGCGCGGGTCGGCTCGGCGTCATCGTGCCGATGGGTCGCGCCGGGCAGCTCGCCCGGGCGGTCACCGACGCGGTGCCGGAGGCCGGCGCGGGGGAGCGCCCGGAGCTGCAGAGCCGGGTGGTGGTGCTCACCGTCCGACAGGCCAAGGGGCTGGAGTTCGACACGGTGGTGGTGGTCGAGCCGGAGCGGATCGTCGCCGAGTCGCCGCGCGGCGACAGCGACCTGTACGTGGCGCTGACCCGGGCCACCCAGCGGCTCGGCATCCTGCACACCGGAGCGCTCCCGACCGGCCTGCGGGAGCGCCTCGACGTTCCGGTCGGCTGACCGCCGCCTCCGGGTCGGCCCCGGATTCGGATCTTTCTCCAGGGGACCGCTCAGTCCGGCCCGCTGCCGGACGAACGGTGGTGCGGGCGGGCCGCGCGGTCCGCGGGTCGTCCGCCGCCGTCCTGGCCGGACGGCGCGGTGGCCGGATGCGAGGAGGCGGCGACAGATGCCGGAACAGGTCACGCTGGGCGTCCTGGCACCGTTCACCGGCGGCTGGTATTTCGGTGGCCTGTTGGACGGCATCGCGCGCTCGGCCGCGGCGGCGGACGCCACCGTGATCGCCATCCAGACCCTGGACGCCGGCACCAACGAGGTCGAGGTTTCCCAGCCGGTCGACCCGGCGTGCCGGATCGCCTGGGACCATGTGTCCGGTTTCATCGTGGTGGTCAACGCGGTCAGCGCCGACTACCTCACCGCGATCGAGGCCGCCGGCAAGCCGGTGGTGGTGGTGAGCCACGAGTTCGCCGAGCTGGCGTGCCCGGTGGTGCAGCCGGACAACGGCACCGGGATCCGCGCCGCCGTCGACCACCTGGTGGGGCATGGGCACCGGCGAATCGCCTTCGTCGGCTGCCTCGGCACGGCCGACGTCCGCGAGCGTCACGCCGCGTACCGCGGGGCGCTGCTGGCCCACGGCCTGGAGGCCGACGCGACGCTGTGCTTCACCGCCCCGGACAACCAGGCGACCGGCGGTGAGCTGGCGGCGCGGACGATGCTGGCGGCCGGGCTGCCCTCCACGGCCGTTGTCGCGGGCACCGACGCCAACGCCATCGGAGTCATGCGCACGCTCCTGGCGACCGGCCACCGCCTCCCCCGCGACCAGGCGGTGATCGGATTCGACGATGGACCGGCCGCCGCGTTCACCGCGCCCGCGCTGTCCAGCGTCAAGCAGCCCGTCCAGCACATCGCCCGCACCGCCGTGGGGGTGCTGCTGGGCCGCCTCGCCGGCGACACCGCCGGGTTCGTCCGCCATCTGGTGCCCACCGAGCTGGTGGTCCGGGAATCGTGCGGCTGCCCCGGTCAGCGGTCCCGCGCGGACCCGCCGCCGCACGGTGCCCCCTCGACGACCCGGGACGGGCGTGCCGGCCCGGTCCCGGTGACCGGCCCACCGGACGGCGCCGGGCGCCCCGCCGCCGCGCGTACCCGGCGACGTGCCGTGACCGACACCGATCACAGCGCTGCCCCGCTCGAAGGTCCGCTCGGGGCGGCCCCGCTCCTGCGGGAGGTCCGGCGGGTCGCGGCGGTGCTGGACGGCGGACCGGCCTTCGACACCCGGGTGACCGACAGCATGCGGTCCATGCTCCTGGCGTTGGGGCCGACCCCGGAGCAGGCCCAGTTCCAGGACAGCACCCACCTGCAGACCGCGTTGAGCACCCAGTACGAGGTCAGCATGGACCTGCTGCGCGGTCACGAGGAGGATCCGCGCCAGCTCGGCTGGCTACGCCGCACCTCGGCGCACGCCGGCTGTCTGGGACTCTGGGCGCACGACCGCAGCCCCCCGGGCGAGGACTCCGCCCTGCACGTGGCCGGCGCGTTCGCCGTGGCGGGTCCGCCGGCCGGCCAGCCGGTCCCGGCGATGCCGGTGGCCGCGTTCCCGCCGGCTGAGCTGCTGGCGGCCTGCCGGGACCAACCGGGCCGGGTCCTGTTCGTCGTCCCGGTCAAGGTGGACGCCAGCGACTGGGGCCTGCTGGCCATCGTCGACGACGTGGAGACGAAGGTCGCCACCGGCCGGGAGCCGATCAGCCAGTGGACCGCCCTGCTCGCCGTCGCGCTCGACCACCAGGCCGTCCTGCACGCGCTGCGCGACCGGGAATCCCGGCTGCGCACGGCGGCGCTGTACGACCACCTGACCGGGCTGCCCAACCGGGCGATGTTCCTGGACCGGCTCGGCCAGGCGCTGGGCGAGGCCGTGCGGTCGCCGCAGCGCCAGTTCGGTGTGCTGTTTCTCGACCTGGACGAGTTCAAGGTCATCAACGACTGCCTGGGGCACTCGGTGGGAGACTGGTTGCTGGTCGAGGTGGCCGAGCGGATCAAGGCCGGGCTGCGCGGCTGTGACACGGCGGCCCGCTTCGGCGGCGACGAGTTCCTGATCCTGGTGGACGGCGTCGCGGACGTCCCGGCCGCCGAGGCGGTCGCGCAGCGCCTGCACGCGGCGCTCGCGCGACCCTTCCAGGTCGCCGCTCAGCAGGTGGTGCTGACCGCCAGCATCGGCATCGCCCTCAGCGGCGCGCGCCGCTACGAGCACGCCGAGGACCTGCTGCGCGACGCCGACCTGGCGATGTACTGCGCCAAGTCGCAGGACAAGGGCTCCCACGCGGTCTTCGACGTGGCGATGCACGCCAAGGCGGTCAGTCGCCTGCAGACCGAGACCGAGCTGCGCCAGGCCCTTGAGCAGGACGAGTTCGAGGTGCACTACCAGCCCATCAACCAGCTCAGCACGAGCCGGACGTACGGCTTCGAGGCGCTGGTCCGCTGGCGTCACCCCGTCCGGGGGCTGGTGGCC
>DASVVF010000086.1:0-3264 GCA_036386695.1 Catenuloplanes sp.
CCGGGCACATTGTCCTGACCACCCTGCCCGAACGACAGATCGCGCAGGAGGGCCCGACCATGACGGCCCTCGTCCTGCTCGGGGTGTTCGTCTTCTGCGGAGCGGTCGGCTTCCTCGACGACTTCCTCAAGGTGCGCCGGCGCAACTCCGACGGCCTGTCCGCCAAGGGCAAACTGCTCGGCCAGGCGATCGTCGGCGGCGGGTTCGGTATCGCCGCGCTCTACGAGGCCAGCACCAACGGCCAGACCGTGGCCAGCGAGCACATCTCGTTCATCCGCGACATCAGCTGGCTGGACGTCGGCAAAGTCGGCTCGGTGATCGTGTTCGTCTTCGTGATCACGGCGATGTCGAACGGCGTGAACCTCACCGACGGCCTCGACGGCCTGGCCACCGGCGCGTCGACCCTGGTGCTCGGCGCGTATGCGCTGATCGGGTACTGGCAATACCGGCACTGGTGTGCCGACGAAACATACGCCCGTGCGAACGACTACTGCTACCAGGTCCGGGATCCCCTCGAGATTGCCATGATCGCGGCGGCGGCCGCCGGCGCCTGCGTGGGCTTCCTGTGGTGGAACACGTCCCCAGCGCGGATCTTCATGGGCGACGTGGGCTCGCTCGGCCTCGGCGCCCTGATCGGCGGGCTTGCAGTGGCAACCCGGACCACGCTGCTGTCAATCCTGATCGGCGGACTCTTCTTCATCATCACCGTGACCTGGGTGATCCAGATGGTCTCGTTCCGGACCACCGGCAGACGTGTCTTCCGGATGGTGCCCCTGCACCACCACTTCGAACTGGCCGGGTGGAGCGAGGTCAACATTGTGGTCTGGTTCTGGACCGTGGCCGGCGTCTGCGTGGCGGTCGGCCTGAGCCTGTTCTACTCGGATTTCCTGGCGGCCGTGGGATAAGCCACGCGACAGCCTGGGTCGTGCCACAGCGCTGGTCTGCCCACCAAGGATGATCTCGCGTTACGGGACTTCTCCGAGCGTTGGTCCTCAAGGGCCGATCCAAGATCGGACAACGTCCAAGATCATCGCTACCGCCGTTTTGTGGATCTTGTTAGTCACGGGCCTAGCGGGCGGTGGCCGGCCGGACCCGGAGACCGCCGAGGTGGTGCCGGCGGGGGGCAACGGTCGCCGACCGCGGTCACGGCGCGGGGTCGACGTCCAGGTCGCGGCGCTCCAGCGGGCGGTTCGCCGGGCCCTGCAGGACAGTGCCGTCAATGGCGAAACGGGACCCGTGGCAGGGGCACTCCCAGGCGGTCTCCGCGTCGTTGAAGTGCACGATGCAGCCCAGGTGCGTGCAGCGCGCCGACACGACGTGCAGGTCACCGGCAGCGTCGCGGTACACCGCGCACCGCTGCCCGGCCACCCGTACGACAGCGCCGGACCCGGGTGCGATGTCGGCGGGGGAGTCGACGTGCGACGGGCGTACCCGGTCGCCGATGAGGTGCCCGGCGACCTTCGCCTGAAGCTTGAGCAGCGGCCCGGCCTCGCGTACCGGGTGCAGCCGGCGCGGGTCGTACAGGTCGGCCCACGGCGGCTTCGTACCGGTGAGCACAGCGGCGAGCAGTTCGCCGGCCATGACCCCGTTGCTCATTCCCCACCCGCCGAAGCCGGTGGCGACGTAGACGTTGCGGCTGCCCGGGTGCAGCGGTCCGACGAACGGCACGGCGTCGGTGGTGCTGTTGTCCTGGGTCGCCCAGCGGTGGGTGACCCGGGCGCCGGGGAACCGCTGCCGGGTCCAGGCGATGAGACGCTGCCAGCGTTCGGTCACCTGAGCGGCGCCCGGGCTGAAGTGCTCCCCGGTGACGATGAGCAGCCGCTGCCCGTCGAGGTACGGGGCGGTGCGCACCGACCGGGTGTTCTGTTCCTGGGTGATGTACGCGCCGCCGGGGTCGCGCCCGGCGGCGATCGCGGCGGCGACGACCAGCTCGCGGCGTGGTTCCAGTCGGGCGAACAGCAACGCCCGGTCGAAAACGGGATAGTGGGTGGCGACGACGACCTGCCGCGCGGTGACGACCGCCCCGCCCTCGGTGGTCACCGTGCACGGATCACCCTCGCCGAGTCCCACCGCGCGGGTCCGTTCGAAGATCAGTCCGCCGCGGCGGGTCAGGTCCTCGGCCAGCGCGAGCAGGTAGCGGCGCGGGTGGAACTGGGCCTGGTCCGCTACCCGGACGGCCCCGGCGACCGGGTACGGCAGACCGGTGTCGGTGACGAACGACGCCGGCAGCCCCGCCTCGTTCGCGGCGTCGACCTCGGCGTGCACGTCGCTCAACCGCTCAGCCGACTCGACGTAGGTGTAGGCCGGTACCCGTTCCAGGTCACAGTCGATGGCGAGCCGGGCGGTCAGGTCGGCGACGCGGCGCACCGCCTGCTGCTGCGACTGGGCGTAGAGCCGGGCCGCGTCGGCGCCGAACCCGGCCCGCAGCTTCGCGTAGATCAGGGTGTGCAGGCAGGACAGCTTCGCGGTGGTGTAGCCGGTGACACCGGCCGCGATCCGGTCGGCCTCCAACAGGGCCACGCTGCGTCCGGCCTCGACCAGCTCCCACGCGGTGCACAGGCCGGCGATGCCGCCACCGAGCACCGCCACGTCGACCTCGACGTCACCGGCGAGGCTCGGGTAGGCCGTCGTGGGGGTGGAACCCATCCAGTAGGACTCGTCAGCGCCGGCGAGCATCAGTCGTCAGTCCTCTCGTTGTGTGACGTACCCGTCGGTTCAGCGGCCGGTCGCGGTGCGGGCGAAGAACTCGCGACGGGTGGCCGGGTCGTCGCGGTGCGCGCCGAGCAGCGCGGAGGTGGTGGTGCGGGCGCCGTGGGCGCGCACGCCGCGCAGGGACATGCACAGGTGTTCGGCTTCCAGCACGACGGCGACACCGTTGGCGCGCAGGTTCTCCTGCAGGCAGTGGGCAACCTGGTGGGTGAGCCGTTCCTGGACCTGCAGCGCCCGGGCGAAGTGCTCGACGACGCGGGCGAGCTTCGACAGCCCGACGATGCGTTCGCCGGGCAGGTAGCCGACGTGCGCGACCCCGTGGAAGGGCAGCAGGTGGTGTTCGCACAGGGACCGGAACGGAATGTCACGGACCAGCACCAGGTCGTCGTACCCCGCGTCGTTGGGGAAGGTGGTGAGGGTGAACGGTTGGGGGGTCAGCAGTTCGGCGTAGGCCGCCGCGACCCGGCGGGGGGTGTCGCGCAGCTGCTCGGAGTCGACCGGCTGGCCGAGAGCGACCAGCAGGGCACGGACGGCGTCCGCGGCCGCGTCCAAACC
>DASVVF010000087.1:0-2605 GCA_036386695.1 Catenuloplanes sp.
GGCATGGACTACGTCACCGTCTCACCGGTGCATCCGAGTCCGTCGAAGCCCGGTTACGGGCCGCCGCTGGGGCCCGCCGGCCTCGCCGCGCTGACCCGGGTCGCCGGCGCCCCACCGGTCTTCGCGCTCGGCGGCGTCACCGCCGGCAACGCCAGGTCCTGCCTGGCAGCCGGTGCGGCCGGCGTCGCGGTCATGGGGGTGGTGATGCGCTCCGATCACCCCGACCGGTGCGTCCGCGAGCTGCTCGCCGCCCTCGCCCCTGCCGCCCCCGGGCGGCCCTGGACAGACCCGCCCGCGCCCGCGAAGGAGAACCCGTGCCCACCCCACCGGTAGCGTTGACCATCGCCGGCTCGGACTCCGGTGGTGGTGCCGGCATCCAGGCCGACCTGAAAACCTTCGCCGCCCTGGGTGTCCTGGGGGCCAGCGCCGTCACCGCGCTCACCGCCCAGAACACCCGCGGGGTGCGCGGGGTCCATCCGGTGCCACCGGCGTTCGTCCTCGACCAGATCGAGGCGGTGCTGGCCGACCTCAGCGTCGTCGCCGTCAAGACCGGGATGCTCGCCACCGCCGGGATCGTCACCGCGGTTGCCGGGCTGGTGGCGACCGGGCGGCTCGCCAACCTCGTCGTCGACCCGGTGATGGTCGCCTCCAGCGGCGACCGGCTCCTCGACGTGGCCGCCGAGCGGTTGTACCGCGAGGCGCTGGTGCCGCACGCCGCGGTGCTCACGCCCAACCTGTTGGAAGCGCAGGCCCTGCTCGGGGCGTCGATCGGTACGCTGGCCGAACAGCACGAGGCGGCCCGCGCCCTGGGTGCGCTAGGGGCCCGCGTGGTGATCGTCAAGGGCGGCCACCCGGTCGCCGACACCCCCGGCGAGGCGGTGGACGTCATCTGGGACGGCCGGGTCAGCCGGGAGCTGCGGTCGCCGCGGGTGGCTACCCGCAACAACCATGGCACCGGCTGCACGTTCGCCTCCGCCATCGCCGCCGGGCTGGCCCTCGGTCAGCGCACCACCGAGGCCGTCGACAACGCGAAGAGCTACGTCAGCCGGGCGGTGCGGGGAGCGGCGGGCTGGCAGGTCGGTGGCGGCCACGGCCCCATCGACCATTTCGGCTGGAGCGCCGACAACCGGCACTGCTGAGGTTCCCCGCTCACCGGGCGCTCACCGGGCGGGTTACCGGGCGGGTTACCGGGCGGTCGGGGCCGCAGGGGCCTGCTTCGGCGACCCGTAGGCGGTCAGGAACCGGTCCCGGAAGGTGTCCATCCGCCAGACCGGGGCCCCCGGGCCGGGCTTCAGGCCGTCCTGCCACCCCCAGCCGGTGATCCGGTCCAGCACGGCCGGGTCACGGGCGACGATGGTGATCGGAACATCGCGGCTGGCGCGCTCCCCGGTGACGATCGGCGAGGGCTGGTGGTCGCCGAGGAACACCAGCACCAGATCGTCGTCGCGGTATTTCTCCACGTACGAGATGAGGCACTCCAGGGAGTATCCGATCGACCGGCCGTACTCGGCGCGGACCCGGGCGGGATCGTTCCACACCGCCTTGCGCGTGTTGCCGGCGGCGGCGACGGCGTGGTAGGCCGAGCCGTCACCCACATCATTCCAGTCGATCATGCGGGGGATCGGCGCCCACGGCGCGTGGCTGGAGGTCAGGGAGATCTCCGCCATCACCGGGGTACGGTCCGCCGCCGCCCCCTCGGCGCGTTCGAACGCGGAGAGAGCGTACTGGTCCGGCATGCTGGACCAGCTGAACTTGGGGCCGCGGTAGCCGAGGTTACGCGCGTCGTATACCCGGTCGTAGCCGTAGAAGGCGCTCTCCGGCCAGGCCCGGTTGGTGCCCGGCTTGACGGCGACGGTCTGCCACTTGGCGCGTTGGAACGCGCCACCCAGGGTCAGCCGGTCGCTGGAGACGAGGTTGCGGTACCGCTGCTGGTTGTCGATCCACAGCCCGGAGAGCAGCGTGGCGGAGGCCAGCCAGCTTCCGCCGCCCGCCGTCGGCGAGGTGAGGAAGGCGCTGCGGGAGGCGTAACCGGCCGCGCCCAGTCGACGGTTCCCGGCGTCCAGCACCGCCCCGACGTGCGGCGCGAACTGCGGGTCCTCGACCGCGTCGCGGCCGTAGCTCTCGACGAAGGAGACGATGACATTCTTGCCGCGCAGCCCGGCCAGCAACTGGTCGCCGGGGGTGTCCCGGAACGCGTCGATGGAGGCCTCGGCGGCGAACGCCCGTTGGTCCTGCAGGCCCGAGCGCACCTGCTGGATCCGCCCGTAGGTCAGGCCGGCCGCGCTGCGGGCGGCGACCGGCACGCCCGGGACGAGGTGCGCCCCGAGCAGGGCGCAGGTGACCCAGACGGCGGCGACGGCCGTGACCACGCGGGGGGCCCGGCGGCGGTGCCGGACCACGACCTGGCTCAGGCGCAGCATCGACAGCGTCATGACGACGAGGACCACGACGGCGGAAACCGCCGCCGCGACCACGGTCGCGATCGCGGCGCGGTGGCCCATCGACTCGGTGAGGAAGTCCACGGCGCCGCCGAACAGGGACCAGTCGAGCACCGGGTCGAACCGCCGGGTCAGCACCGCGAAGAACCCCATGTCCAGGAACTTCA
>DASVVF010000088.1:0-7811 GCA_036386695.1 Catenuloplanes sp.
CGGCGGCCAGGTCGACCAGCAACCCGGCGGTGGACGCGTCGACGACGGTGACCGCCGGCAGCACCACGTTGCGGAACACCCCGTCGGCGACCCGCACCGTCCCGTCGCCGAGCTCCGCCCGGGCCAGGGTCGCCTCGTCGAAGATCTCGTAGTCGTACCCGGCCAGGTCCAGCAGGCCCGGTTGTTCGCTGAACCAGCTGGTCGCCCCGTTCAGCTCGTGGTAGACCGCCGAGGACCGCTCGGCCCCCGGCAACGCGCCGGCCAGGGTCAGGCCGGCCTGCACGTTGACCGTCGGGTAGAGCAGTACCGTGTCGCAGATCAGCGACCCGCCGCTGAGCAGCGCGCACAACCGGGTGACCGGCTCGGCGAACGCCCGGTAGGTGTCCCAGTACGGCTGCCGCCAGCAGGTCGACGGCGGCGCCCACTCGAACCAGCCGCCGACGGTGGCGTAGTAGACCGCGTGCGGATCGTAGAGGTTCGCGCCCCGCCGCAGGAACGGGCCAAGCCAGTCGTACGTCTCCTCCAGGGTGCCGCCCCACCCCGACGAGTGGAACGCCTCCAGCCAGGTGCGCGGCCGCCGGCCGGCGTGCGCCAGCGAGCTGTGCACCTTCGGGTCTCCCCAGTGGTCGCTGCCCGGCGCGGTGAACCCGGAATGGGTACCGAGGTAGTCGCCGTACAGGGCGACGCCCCCGGTCGGGTCGCCCTCGCGGGCCGGCGACTGCTGGTCGAAGCCGGCGACCAGCCCCCACCGGTCGGCCCACCGGGCCAGCGGCTGGAAGAACGCCGCGCCGGCCAGCGTCGCCCGGTGCCGGTGGTAGTCCCGGCGCACCACCTGGCCACGGGGGCCGTGGTCGGCGTACAGGTGGGCGATCTCGTCGGCCAGGTCGTAGCCGTACGCCTGCCGGAACGACTCGCCGAAGGTGCCGCTCCAGGACGGCATGGTGGGCAGCTCGTCCTGGAACAGCCCGACGATGACCGACCCGAACCACTCCCGGGCCCGCCGCTCGAACTCCCCGAGGACCATGTCGATCAACGCGGCGCAGGCCGCCGGATGGTGGTAGTCGAACCCGCGCCGCACCGCGTAGACCACGGCGACCGTGGCCGGCCCGCCGGCCCACCTGGCGGCACCGTCGCGCACCGGCAGCGGCACCGGCGCACCGCCGGCCGGCACGGCGTACGCGCTGACCGGCGTCCCGTCCGGCGGGACCGGCACGGTGACACCGTCCCCGGTCGTCTCGACCACCGAGCGGGCCAGTTCCCAACCGGCGTACTCGGGATGGCCGGTGACCACCTGCCCCTGGAAGTTCGCCCCGGAGAAGCCGAGCTGGTCGTAGAGCCAGAACCGGAACCCGATCTCCCGGGCGTCCGCGCAGGCCCCCAGGAAGATCTCCCACCAGGCCTCGCTGAGGAACGGCGGGTCGTCGGCGACCGCGCCGAACAATGGTCCGCGTGGCGCCAGGCACATCACGACCGCCTGGCTGACCCCCTGCGAACGCAGCTGCCGCAGCTGCCAGCGCAGCCGGTCACGGCGCAGCGGCGCCCCGCTCCACCACCAGATGGGCACGGGGCCGTAGCGGTCGTCGACGCTTTCGAACCCGTGCGCCAGCGCGCGTACCTGCTCCGACGGACCGGACGTTGCCACCTGTGCTCTCCCCCTTCCGCCGGTTCCCCGGCGAACGCTGGCGATGCGACGTGCTGCCGATGCGGCGCGTCCCGGCCGCGCGGTGCCGCGGCCGGGACGCGTTCCCGCCGTGGTTACTTCTTCTGGTATTCGGCGTCCATCCGGCCCAGCACCTGGGCGGGCGTCGCCTTGCCGGCGAACATGTCCTGCACCCCGGTCAGGTGGGTGGCCTGCACCTTGGAGTTCGGCCAGAGCTGGTCCATGAACGGCACCGTCCGGCCCTCCTTCTGGTACGTCACGAACTCCGCCAGGGTGCCGTCGGCGCTGAACTGGTCGTTCGCGAACGCGGGCAGTGAGCCCCCGGTCTTCGCCCAGAGGTTCATGTTCTCCGGCTGCGCCATGAAGTCGAGGAACTTCACCGCCAGGTCCTTGTTCCTGGCCTTGGCGTTCAGGGCGAAGGTGGCGCCCGCGGCGCCGGCCATCTTGAACTCGGCCGGGTTGTCGGTGGCCGGCAACGCCGTCATCACGAACTTCGTGTCGGCCGGCGCCGCCGCCTGCAGGGCGGCCAGCTGGAACGAGCCCTGCACGATGCCGACGGTCTCACCCTTGGCGGCCTGGCTGGTGGCGGCGTCGACCGAGGTGCCGTTCGGGTTCTTCTGGAAGCAGCCCCGGCGGTTCATCTCCAGGTACTTGTTCATCGCGGTTTCCCACCCGGAACCGACGAACTTCGCCGTCCCGGCCGCCATCCGCTGGTCGAAGTCGGGGGTGGTGGCGTACACGGTGGTCGGGACCAGGGCGTAGTTCACCAGTTGGGTGACCCAGTTGGTCTGGTTACCCAGGGCGAAGGCCGCCTTGCCCTTGGCCTTGGCGGTGTCGCAGAACGTCAACAGCTCGGTCCAGGTCTTCGGCGGTGTCGCGCCGATGGCCGTGAGCGCCGTCTGGTTGTAGATCGCGCCGATGCCGCTGAAGGCCATCGGCAACAGGTACGTCTTGCCGCCGACCTGGGTGACCGACCGGAGGCCCTCGGGGATCTTCCCCGCCCACGGCCGGTCGGACAGGTCGGTCAGGTACCCGTTGGGCTGCAGCACCTGCAGAGCACCGGGGTTGCCGTTGCCGGCCCAGACGAACATGACGTCCCAGGCGTTGCCGGCGGCGAGCTGGGTGCGGATCGCCGCCTGCATCGGCTCGGTGTCCAGGTACTCGCCCTTGACCGTGTCGTTCGGACTGGCCTGCTTGAACGCCGCGATGACCGCCTCCATCGCCGGCTTGTCCGACACGGTGGCCGACACCCGGATGGTGCCGCCGGCGTTGGCGCCGTTGTTGGTGTTCGGCGCGCTGGCCGGGCCGCTGCTGCAGGCGGTCGTCGACGCCATCCCTGTCAACGCGACCGCCGCGGTGGCCCAGGTTCGAATACGCATCTGCACTCCTCGTACCTTCATCGGTTGTTGGTGGGTGCGCCGTGGGTCGTGCTGCCGGCCGTCGCCGGTGCGGCCGTCGCCGCCCGGCGGTGCGGGGCTGTGAAGTGGTACCGCCCGGAAGTCAGCTGCAGGACGGCGTGGCCGGGTCCGGGTGCGCCGACGGTGATGTCCCGGCTGCCGGCCACCGGGGCGCCGCCCTCGCGCACCGCGGCCGGGTCGTCGGTCGGCAGGTGCAGCACCGCGGTGCTGCCCACCGGGACCAGCACCTCGACCGTGATCTCGTCGCCGGTCCGCCGCCACCCGCAGGACACCTCCCCGCGCGGTGAGGTGTACCGGGCCGACGCCCGGCGCAGCCGCCCACCCGGAGTCGGCCGCAGTACCAGGTGCCGGTCGGCGACCGAGTCCTCGGACTGGTCCAACCCGGCCACCCGGCCGTAGAGCCAGTCGCCGACCGAGCCGAGGCTGTAGTGGTTGAACGAGTTCATCGCGGCGGACTGGAACCCGTGCCGGTCGGTCCAGCCGTCCCAACGCTCCCAGATCGTGGTGGCGCCGTGCGCGATGGAGTACGCCCACCCCGGGTAGGTGTCCTGGTGCAGCAGCGCGTACGCCAGGTCGGCGTGCCCGTGGTCGGTGAGCACCGGACACAGCAGAGCGACCCCGACGAAGCCGGTGGACAGGTGCTCGCCCCGGCCCCGGATGTCGGCGGCCAGGTGCCCGGCCGCCGCGCCAACCAGGTGCTCCGGCAGCAGGTCGAAGGCAAGGGCCAGCAGGTAACAGGTCTGCGTACCGCCGGCCACCCGACCGTCCCCGTCGACGAACGCGGCGATGAACGCTGCCCGCACGGCGTCGGCCAGCCCGGTGTAGCGCCGGGCGTCGCGGTCGTGGCCGAGCACCCGGGCGGCCCGGGCGACCAGCCGGGCGCTGCGGGCGAAGTAGGCGGTGGCGAGCACCTCGCGCGGGGTCCGGGCGTCGACCTGCAACCAGTCGCCGTAGTGGTTGCCGACCCGCCGGGTCCAGATCAGGTCGGGGTTGTGCCGGTGGATGTGCTCCACCCAGGCGGCCATCGCCGGGTACGAGCGTTCCAGCACGCGGCGGTCCCCGTAGGTGCGGTACAGGTGCCACGGGATGATCACACCGCCGTCACCCCAGGCCGGCGCCCCCTCGCGGTGCAGGTTCATCCGGGGTGCCATGTCGCCGAAGGCCCCGTCGGCGTCCTGCCCGCCGACCACGTCGGCCATCCAGCGGGCGAAGAACGCCGACACGTCGGCGTTGCGGCAGGCCGTCGGCAGGAAGATCTGCGCGTCGGCGGTCCAGCCCAGGCGCTCGTCCCGCTGCGGGCAGTCGGTCGGGATCGCCACGAAGTTGCCGCGCTGACCCCAGCGGATGTTCGACTGCAGCCGCATGACGGTGTCGTCGTCGCAGCTGAATTCCCCGGCCGCCGGGGTGTCCGAGGACAGCACCCGCCCGACGATCGCCGCCGGGCCCGGCTCCCCCGGGTACCCGCGCACCTCGACGTAGCGGAAACCGTGGAAGGTGAACCGGGGCTCGAACACCTCGCCGGCCCGCCCGGCGGTCAGGTACACGTCGGTGGCCTCGGCGGTACGCAGGTTGTCCAGGTACAGCTCGCCGTCGTCGGTCAGCATCTCGGCGTGCCGCAACTCGACGCGGGTGCCGGCCGCCGACGCCGGCAGCCTCAACCTGACCCGGCCGACCATGTTCTGGCCCAGGTCGACGATGAACCGGCCGTCGCCGCGCCGGTCGATCGCCACCGGGGTGAGCTCCTGGACCACCCGCACCGGCTGGGCCGGGTCGGCGATCAGGGGGACCCCGGGGTCGTCGGCGTCGGCGACCCGCACCGGTGCCCAGCCGGTGGCGTCGAAGCCCGGCCGGTCCCAGCCGTGGTGGGCGGCGCGGGCGTCGACGTACTCGCCCATCAGCAGGTCGGCGTAGCGCAGCGCGCCAGCGGACTCGTGCCAGTCGCCGTCGGTGGCCACGATCCGCCGGGACCCGTCGGGGAAGTCCAGCACCAGCTGGGTCAGCAGTTGCGGGGCGTCGCCGTAGTGCTGGGCGGCGCGGCGGGCGTCGAAGCCGACGTACCCGCTCCACCAGCCGTCGGCGAGCACCGCGCCCAGCACGTTCTCCCCCGCGGTGAGCAGGTCGGTCACGTCGTAGGTCTGGTAGAGCAGCCGCTGGTGGTACTCGGTCCAGCCGGGCGCGAGTTCGGCGTCCGAGGCGACCGAACCGTTGAGCCGCAGCTGGTAGACGCCCCGGGCGGTGGCGTACAGCCGGGCCCGCGCCGGGGCGACCGCCAGGGTGAAGGCGCGGCGCAGCTGGGCGGGCGGCTCCAGGTGGCGGGTGCGGTCGCCGCGGTCGGAGTCCCGCGGCGGCTCCATCGGCGGCGCGGCGACCGGGTCCCGCCCGATCCAGCGGGCCACCCACTCGTCGGCGTGCAGCAGCCCGGTCTCGAACCACGACGTGGCGTCGGCGCCGCGCTCCCCGGCGCCGTCCCAGACCTCCACCCGCCAGTGGTAACGGGTGGACGACACCAGCGGCGCGCCGTCGTAGCCGATGTGCAGGTTCTCGGCGGACCGCACCACGCCGCTGTCCCAGCACCACCGCGCCGGGTCGGCCAGGTCACCCGGCCCGGTCGCGACCCGGACCCGGTAGGCGCCCTGGGTGACGCCGCGCCCCCGCGCGGCCAGCCGCCAGGACAACCGGGGCCGGCGCTCGTCGACGCCGAGCGGTTCGCTGAGCAGTTCGCACGTCAGCCCGTACGGCCTCAGGTCGGCGCGCTCGGTGCCCTGGGTGCGCCCGGTCATCCCTTCAGCCCGCCGGTGAAGCCGACGATGATCCGGCGCTGCATCAGGAAGTAGACGGTGAGGATCGGCGTCACCCCGATCACCAGGCCGGCGAAGACCAGCGGCCAGTTGGAGAAGTACTGCCCGACGAAGCCGTAGATCGCCACCGGGATGGTCTGCTGGTCACTGCCCTGCAGGTAGAGCAGGGGGGTGAGGAAGTCGTTCCAGACGAAGATGGCGTTGAGGATCACCGCGGTGCCGGTGACCGGCCGCAACAGCGGGAACACCACCCGCCGGAAGAGCTGCACCGGGCCGCAGCCGTCCAGGATGGCGGCCTCCTCGTAGAAGCGCGGCAGCACCCGCATGAATCCGATGTAGAGGAATGTGGTGAACGGGACCTGCAGGCCGCTGTAGAACAGCACCAGCGACCACAGGGTGCCGAGCAGGCCCAGCCGGTTCATGGTCAGGTAGAGCGGGATCAGGGCGAGCTGGAACGGCAGCAGCAGGCCCAGCATGATCAGCAGGAAGGCGCCCTTCGACCAGCCGGCGGTGACCCGGGCCAGCGGGTAGGCGGCCATCGCGGAGACCACCACCACGACCAGGACGCTCAGTACGGTGACGACCAGGCTGTTCACGATGGCCCCGGCCAGCCCGGCCTGTTGCCAGGCGTCGGTGTAGTTGCGCAGGGTCGGAGCGGCGGTCGGAGCCGACGGCGAGGTCGGGTCGTTGGTCTGCCGCAGTGAGATGTTGACCAGCACGTAGAGCGGGAACGCGAAGGCCGCCGCCACGGCGATCATGACGATTTCCAGGCCGAAGGTGGGCAGCCGGTACCGGTTCACTGGGCACTGCCTTCCTGACGGTCGAGCAGCTTGTACTGACCGGCCGCGAAGATGGCGACCCCGACGGTCAGCACCAGCGCCAGTGCGTTGCTGTACGCGTACTCGTTGAACTGGAAGGCGTTCTTGTAGATGAGCGTGGACAGCGTCTCGGACGCGTGCCCGGGGCCGCCGCCGGTCATCACCCAGACCTGGTCGAACAGCTTCAGCCCTCCGATGATCGACAACATCAGGTTGATGGTGATCGCCGGAGCCAGCGCCGGGCGGACGATGTACCAGAACCGGCTGACCGGTCCGGCGCCGTCGACGGCGGCCTGCTCCAGGGTCTCCCGGGCGATGCCCTGCAGCCCGGCCAGGAAGATGACCATCGAGTAGCCGGCGAACTGCCACACCACCACGCCCACCACCGACCAGATCACCAGGCTCTGGTCGCCGAGAAATTCCTGCTGCCACGACCCCAGACCGATGGCCGAGAGCATGCCGTTGATGGCGCCGTCCGGGGCGTACAGGTACTTCCACAGGTACGCCGTGACGACCGGGGTCATCACCGCCGGGGTGAACAGCACCACCCGCAGCACGTTGCGGCTCTTGATCCTGGTGTTGACGCCCAGGGCGAGCAGCAGGCCGACGGCGTTCTGGACGATCGTGATGGCCACCGCGATGAGCAGCGTGTTGATCGCGGCGCCCCGGCCGGCCGGGTCGGCGAGGATCTCCCGGAAGTTCGCCAGGCCGACGAAGTCGCGCACCGGGCTGAGCCCGTCCCAGTCGGTGAAGGCCGTCCAGGTGCCGCTGGCGCTGGGAACCAGGACCACGAACAGATACAGCACGATGGCCGGCAGCAGGAACCACCAGGGCGCCGGTGGGCGGACCCGGTAGCCGGCGCCGGCGGGGGGCGCCGCCGGCTGTGGGCCCGCGGGGGCCGCCCGTTCGTCGGTCAGGGTCCGTGCCATCTTCACACCCCTCGCCCAGTAGCGGCGCCAGTAGCACGGACCTTAGACCGTTACCCGTCGATGTCAACATTGTGAACTGTTGTTCACGAATGCGAACTTGGGCTACGCTCCCCGGCATGCGGGACGACAGTGGGGACAGCGCCGGCAGTGTCAAATCGGCTCAGCGAACCCTGGAAATCCTGGAGTTG
>DASVVF010000089.1:0-5733 GCA_036386695.1 Catenuloplanes sp.
CGTGTTGCGGCGCTTCGGTGACCTGGCCCGGGCCGCCCACGCCCAGCTGCTGCCGTTGGCCGACGGGCTGACCTGCGATGTCGCCGAGACCCTGCTGGTGCTGCCGACGCTGAGCCTGGTCGCCGAGTCGGACCTGGTCACCGGCGCGCACACGACGCCCGCCGTCCGCGACGCCGTCGGGCGGGTCGAGCGCCTGCTGGCGGCCGGCAAGGGTGGCGAGCCGCAGGCGTCGCGGGTCCGCCGCGGCCTGGTCGCCATGCTCGACGAGCTCGCCGGCTCCCCCGCCCAGATGCTGACCTGGACGTCCCGGGTCGACCTGGCCGATGCCCTGCTGACCCGCTGGCTTTCGGCGGCCCGGGCCAGACCGGCCAGCGTCGCCTATCTGTTGATGGCGCGCACCGAGCTCAGCGGCTGGACCGGGGACCTGCTCGCCGGGATCAGCGCCGCTGACCGGGCGATCGAGGTGTCCCGGGAGGTGGGCAGCCATGTCCTGACCGGCTGGACGCACGTCTTCGCGGCCCGGATCCACGCGGCGATGGGCGACGAACGGGGCTGCCGGGCGCACGGCGAGGCGGCGACCGAGCTCGGCGCCCGGCTCAACGAGCCGGGGCCGGCGGTCTGGGCCGTCCACGCCCGCGCCCACCTGCTGCTCAGCACCGGACGGGTCGAGGAGGCGGTGCAGGTGCTGGAGCCCGTGGCTCAGTACGCCGGGTCGATCGGCTTCCACGGCGTCCGGGCCATCCCCTGGCAACCCGACCACATCGAAGGGCTGGCCCGCAGCGGGCGCACGGCGCAGGCCGATCAGCTGCTGGCCTCCTGGGTCGCCGCGCAGCCGACCGATGCCGACGACTGGCACCGCGCCGTGGTGGCGCGCTGCCGGGTGCTGGTGCACGGCGAGGACGCGGTGGACGACCTGCTGGCCCTGATCGACGGCGGTGCTCTGCAGCTGACGCCGATCGAGGAGGCGCGCTCGCGGCTCGTCGCCGGTACGGCGTTACGCCGACGCCGGCGGCCGGCGGCCGCGCAGGCCATGATCCAAGAGGCGGCGGCGACGTTCGCCCGGGTGGGCGCGGCCGGCTGGCGGGCCTGCGCCCAGGCCGAGTTGGTCGACCGCCGGCGCCCGAGCGCTCCGGCCGAGGGATCCGCCGGCCTGACCCTGCAGGAGATGCGGGTGGCGCAGGAGATCGCGGCGGGCGCCACCAACCGGGAGGCCGCGGCTCGCCTGTTCTGCAGCCCGAAGACCGTCGAGTATCACCTGACCCGGGTGTACTGCAAGCTCGGTGTCCGCTCCCGGGCCGCCCTGGCGGGCCGGCTCGCCGCCGCGGCGGTGGGACCCGCCACCTCGGCGGTTTGCTAGGGCTTCGCCGGATATCCCGGGGTCCGGATGGTGCCTAGCGTCAGGGACGCCCCGGCCGGACGCGCCGGCGCGGAGGGAGCAGGACGATGGTCGGTCTTTCCAGATGCCGTTCGGTGGTGCTGGGCGCGACGGTGGCCGCGACGCTGGTGGCCGCCGGTGGCTGTACGGGCGACGACGGCAGCGGGTCCCAGGTGGACTATCCGGTCCAGCCGACCACGGCGGCGGCCGAGCCGAGGGCGCGGGTGGAGCCGGCCGGGAGCCGGCCGGCAGCGCCGCCCGCGCGCCCTGCGCTACCGGCCGCGCCCGTCCGCCCGAAGGGCAGCCCGCCGGCTGCCGTACTCGGGGCGTGGCTCGGTGGCCTGGGCCCGCGTGGCGACTACGACCTGAAGATCAACAAAGCCGGGGTCTACCGCCTGGAACATCTCCAGAACACCGGCGTCCCGGCCTTCGTCGAACAGGGCTACGTCGTCGGCGACGCCGAGGAGCTGCTGTTCCGTCCGGTGCAGGCCGAGGGCGTGCAGGCCAGGGAACGGGTGGCGCGGTGGCGGAGGCAGCCGAACTCCGTGATCGACATGCTGATCATCCACGACCCGGTGCTCGGCGAGCTGGACTACGTCAGGAACGACCGTTGACCCGCCGGTCCCGGCTACCACCGGGTATCGCCGCGGGTCTGCTGGTCGCGGTCGCCGGGTGCGGCCCCGCGACGCCGAGCGCCGCGACCGTACCGACTGCCCCGCCCGGGCCGACCGCACCGCCGGCCTCCGCACCGCCGAACCCGACCGCACCGCCCAACCCGACCGCACCGCCGAACCCGACCGCATCGGCGGCCGCCGCGCTGACCGGCGCCTGGAGCCGATCGAACGACCGGATGGAGGTCGCGATCCGCTTCCTACCGGACGGTCGGTTCCGCAGCGTCGAGATCCTCAGCTATCTGGAGCCCGCCGGGGCGTACGAGCTGCGCCGGGTGGAGGACGGCACCGCCGAGGTGGCGGGCAACCGGTTGCGCCTGGTCGGCCGCGCCGCCACGGTCACCCGGACCAGCGCGGAGCAACCCGGAGGGGACTACGTCGATCGTCCGACGCCCACCCGCACCAGCTCGTACGTGTGGCGCGTCGACGGTCCTCGGCTGCGGGTGACCGACGCGGCGGGCACCGCCGTCTTCACGAGACAGTCGTGACCCGGGCCCGTGCGCGCCCCGCCGGTGAGCACGCCGGCTCCTGGTTCCTGAGGTGGACCGGGGGCTGGTGGGTGGCGACGCAGTTGTTCGCCGTGGCCGCCGGTGTCCTGCTCACCGGGGCGGCCGCCTGGCAGTACAGCGGGGCGAACGGTTCCTGGCAGCAGTCGGTGCGCGCCGAGGTGTCCTACTCCGCCGCTGTGCAGGAAGCCGTCCGGACGGTTTACGGCGACGAGGCCCCGGCCGCCCTGCGGTTGGCCATGGACGACGTCACCGCGGGCGAGCTGCGGAAGCTGAGTGGGGGCAACGCGCTGGCGGTGAGCCAGCGCGCCGCCACCGAGTACGCCGCGCTGAACCTGCGGCTGGCGTACGCCGCGAAGCTGCCGGTCGGCCTGCCCGGCGGGCAGCGGTACGCGCAGCCCGGCGGGGGTGTGGACGTCCTCGGGCGGCTGCGCGACCTGCGCGCCCAGGAGCTCGATCAGCTGCGCAGCCAGGGCCGGGCCCCACCCGACCCGGACGCCGCCCGGCGCGCGGGCGACGCGTACGCCCGGCGGGCCGGGATGTTGGGACTGCTGGCGGTGCTGGTCACCATCGCGGTGGCCCTCGCCGCGCTGGTGCGCCGGCAGACGACGCCCAGAGGCAAGCCGGAGCAGGCGGAGCTGGTGCGTCAGCCGGGGCGGTCAGCGCCCGGCGAGGGCCGGCGGATCGCCAGCTGGGTGCTGGCGCTCTGGACGGCGGGCCTGGTGCTTCCTCTGGTCCAGCTGGCGCTGGGGGCGCAGGAGCAGCGGGCGCAGGCCGCCTCCGCCCGACTCGCCGCCGCGCTGAGCAGCGACATCGCGGTGAGCAACGCCCGCGCGGCGTTCGGCACCCAGGCCCGGCAACTGCCGCAGGAGCTCAGCGTGCGCGCCACCGCGCGTCAGCTTGGAGCGCTGGACGCGGCACCGCGCGCCGCCGCGGACGCCAACGCGGTCGCCGGCGCGGAGGAGCGGGCCGCCCTGGCGGCGGCCGACATCGGGCAGGCCATGGCCCGGGCGCCGAGCGCCGCGGACGGGTTGGAGCCGCGGCTGGCCCGGGGCCTCAGCTCCGCCGAGCAGGACTGGCAGGCCGCACTGCGGGAGCAGAACGGCCAGACAGAGCTCTCCGACCTGTGGGGATCCCGGTCCAACGCGGCGGTCGTCCTCATCGCCGTCCTGTTGGCCGTCGCGGTCGCCATCGAGGTGCACGAGCCGTACGCCCAACGACGTGGGCGCTGACCCCGCCGACGTGCCGGGCGGCCGCTCCCCCCGGGCCCACGGCGCGGTGCGGCGAAGGTCCGCTGACCACTTTGCTCCTGTCCGTTCTGCCGGAAATGGTAGGAAGTAGGTGACCACCGATTGCGAGGGCACCTTGGAGCTCCTGCGCCGCTTTCTGCCCGCGTGGCTCGGGTGTGCGCTGATGCAGTTGATGGCGGTGGGATTGTTCTACCCGCTGCCGGCGCAGCCCTGGCGGCCGGTCCTGATGGTGGCGACCAACCTCCTGACACTGGCGGCGCTGGTGGTGGGCACCCGACGTCTCCGCCCGACCGCCGCCGCCGGGTGGTACCTGCTGGCCGCCGGGCAGGTGCTGCACGTGGCGGGGTGGCTGCGCCGGTTCCTGGAACCGACGGCGGCGACACTACCGGTGCCATCGGGCGGGCAGGCGTTGTTCTTCGCCTCCGGCGGGCTGTCGCTGGCCGGCCTGGTCTGGCTGGCCCGGGCGCACGGGGCCCGGCGTGGCGCGTTGATCGAGGCGGCGATCCTCGCCACCGCCGTCGGGGTACCGGCCTGGGTGGTGCTGCTCGCCGGCGACGCGGGATCGAGCCGGTCACCACTGACGGTCAATCTGGGTTACGTCGCGATGGATGTGCTGGTGGTGGCGGCCGCCGCGACGTTCGCATTCACCGCGGGTCGTTCACCACGCCCGTTGTTGCTGGTGGGGTGGGCGGTGCTGCAGCTCGGGGCCGACCTGGCCCTCAATGTGCAGCTGCGCAACGGCTGGGTCCCCCTGGGCGGCGCGGTGTCCGCCGGCTGGTTGGCGTCGATGGCGCTGCTCAGCGGCGCCGCCCTGCACCCCGCCGCGGCAGCCGCCGTGGCCGCCCGGCCACGGTTCTGGCGGCACGTGATCGTGGGCGCGGTGGTCGTGCCCCTGCCGGCCCTGCTGGTGCTGCGCGCCGTGCAGTCCTCCACCGCCGACGTCCTCGTCATCGCCGGCGGCTCACTGGTCGTCACGGTCCTGCTCGCGGCCAGGCTGACCGCCTGGCAGCACAACGGCGGTGCGATGTCCGCCACTGCGCGGGCGGGCCTGCGCCGGTCGGTGGTGCGGATCAGCGCCGGCGTCGTCACCCTGGCACTGCTGCCACTGGCCGGCCTGGTGTACCTGTCCGTCCGGGAGGCGACCGGCACCGTCGACGCGGAGGTTCGGCGGCGGCTGACCGCCAGCGCCGACGTCAGCGTGGCGCATGTCAGCGCCCAGCTGGAGAGTCTACGGGCCCTGACGTCCTCCTACGCCGAGCGTCCGTCGCTGGTCCGGACCCTGTCCACCGGCCGGGCGCCGGAGGTCCGTGCGGTGCAGGACCATCTCGTTTCCCTCCAGTCCCGCAGCACCGCGTTCGTCGGGGTGTGGGCCCTGGACAACGCCGGCACCCTACTGGCGTTCGATCCCCCGCAGCCGCAACTGATCGGGCGCAGCTTCGCCCACCGCGATTACTTCCGCGGCGCGATGGCGGCCCGGGCCCCGTACGTCTCGGAGGCGTTCGCCGGAGCTGTCCCCGGCAATCCCCTGGTCGTGGCGGTGAGCGCGCCGGTCGTCAACGCCGGCCGGATCGTGGCGATGCTCTGCCTGGGGTACCGGCTGGACGCCCTCGCGAACTTCACCACCGGCCTCGCCAGCCTGCAGCACATCGAGCTCAAACTGACCGACCAGCGCGGGACACTGCTGGCCGGACCGGGTCCCCGCGCCCCGGGGCTGGTGTCCGCCACGGACGACAAACACGTTGCCGCCGCGCTCGCCGGTGGCAGCGGAATCGCGCGCGAGGTCGAACAGGGCGTGGACCACCTCACCGCGTACCGCCCCGTTCCCGGGGCGGGCTGGGCGGTGGTGGCCGAGATTCCGGCCAGTACGGCGTTCGCGGGGGCGCGACGATTCACCGGACGGGTGGTGGCCGTCGCCTCGCTGCTGGCCCAGG
>DASVVF010000090.1:0-5982 GCA_036386695.1 Catenuloplanes sp.
TTGGTGCTGATCCCGTTGGCGATGGCCGGCGAGGCGAACGCCCCGCTGGCCGCGCTGGTCGGTACCGACCCGGACCAGCCCCGGCTGCTGGTCGTGCCGCAGCCGCGTAACCGCGATCAGCGCTTCGCGTTCGCCGCCGCCCTGGCCGACCTGCTGGTCCCGTACGTCGACGGGTTCTGCGCGGTGGCCGAGGCGGTTGCCGCGGACCGGGGCCGCGAGGTGCGCTACCGGTTCCTGGACGCCCCGCAGGTGCTGGTGCCCAACCCGGGCGGGGTGCGGTTCCTGCGGCTGTTCGGGCGTTCCACCCGGTTCCGGCGCACCGACGGCGACTACCCGGTCCCGGCCGCCGTGCCGCTGCTGGGCCGGTGGCTGACGTTCCTGGCCAACCAGGCCGAGCTGCCGGGCTCCTCGACGCTGCTGGCGGTGACCGACGCGCTGGCGCTGCACTGGGCGAGCGGGCAGAGCGCCGTCGAGGACGCCCAACTGGCTTCGCTGTTGGCCTGGATCGATCCGCCGGCGGGGAGGTCGGGGGCGGTGGCCGCCCGGGCCGTGGAGGACCCGGCGGTGTGGCCGCCGGCCGGGCCGGCCACCGACCCCGGTTTCGACAACGCCGTCCTCGCCCCCCTGATCACCGACTACGCGTCGACCGGCGACCCGGCACCGCTCGAACGGGCGCTGCGCGGGCAGCTGCTGCCGACCTGGCGACTGATGTGGCGGGCCGTCGACCTGCTGCGGGCACTCCCGGCCGGCGCGCGGGTAGCCGGTCGGTGGGACGCCGACCGGGACGCGTTCAGCGCGTTCGCGTCTCGGGTCCGGGACGGCGCACCTCCGCAGCCGCGCCGGGACGGGGCCGTCGCGGCGGCCGCCCGGCTGGCCCGCCTGGAAGCCGCCCAGGACCGGTACGCCGTCCAGCGGGCATTTGACGACCCACTGGTGATGGCCGAGTACCGCCTCACCGGCGAGGCGTTCACCGGTGTGGTCACCCTGGCCAAGGCCGACCGGGTCGACGACAGCGGGCGGCGGCCGGTGCTGCGCCCCCGGATCATGCTGCTGACGGCCGAACCGGTGCGGGTGGTGGTCGGCACGGCGCTGACCTCACCGGCACGACCGGGTCAGAAGGCCGTTGTCGTGTCGGTGTCGGCGACCGACGGGCCGAAGACCGAGGTGGTGCTGGAGCTCTCCGGTGGGATGGGCCGCAAGCTGGTCGCGGAGCCGGGCAGCGTGCCGGAGGTGGGGGAGCGGTTGCTCTACACCACCCTCAGTGAGGCGTACCGGCCCGGCGGGGGGTTTCCCGACCCCGACCAGACGCCGTGGACGCACGGCGGTCCCCCGGTTCCCGCCGCCCCGGTGCCGGCCGGGTCACCCACCCCGGCGGAGGCGACGGAGGAATGGGCCTGAGGGCCGGCACCGTCGGCCGGCCCGTACCGCAGCCAGCCCCCCGGGCCTCAGGCGTCGGTCGGGCCGGGGAAGCGGATCAGCAGCAGCGCGATGTCGTCGGTACGCGAGGTCGCCCCGCCCACCAGCGCGGCGCACAGCTGGTCGCCGGGTAGCCCGGCGTTGGCGGCCAGGGTGCGGCCCAACCGGTCGATGCCCTCGTCGAGGAGCTCCGTCCGGTCCTCGACCAGCCCGTCGGTGTAGAGCAGCAGGATCGAGCCCGGTTCCACCCGCCGCTGGTGGGTGGCGCGCCGCACCGGGTACGGCAGGCCGAGCAGCGGCTCGGCCGGGGTCCACAGCACCTCGACCGTGCCGTCGGGGTGCCTCAGCACCGGCGGCGGGTGCCCGGCGTTCGACCAGCTCACGGTGTATCCGGTGGGGTCCTGCCGGATCCGGGCCAGGATCACGGTGGCCACCGCCGGCACGGTCAACCCGTACACCGCCCGGTTGAGCCGGGTGAGCAGGTCACCGGCCGGGTCATCGCGGCCGTAGGCATCCCCACGGACCAGGTTGCGCAGCTGCCCCATCGCGGCGGCGGCCTCGATGTCGTGCCCGGCGACGTCACCGACGGCCACCATCACGTCGCCCCCGGGCTGCACGAACGCGTCGTACCAGTCGCCGCCGATCTGCGCCCCGGTGGTGGTCGGCAGGTAGCTGGCGTGCAGCTTCAGGTGCTCGACGGTGGGCAGCTCGGGCAGCATGCTGTGTTGCAGGACCTCGGCGACGTGCCGCTGCTCGCCGTACATTCGGCTGTTCTCGATGGCCAGCCCGGCGCGGCGGCCGATGTCGCCGGCGGTGCGCAGGTCGGGGGCCGACAGCGGGGACCGGCCCGGGCCGTTGATCAGGGTGATCGTCCCGACGACCGGCTGGCGGCCGGTCCCGGTGATGGGGACCGTCAGGTGCGACGCGTAGCCCAGCCGGGCGGCGATCGCGGCCATCTCCGGGGCGTGGGTGCGGGCCAGGATGTCGGCGGGTTCGGCGCGGTCGCTCAGCACCGGGTCGCCACTGCGCACCACCGAGAGCACAACTGATCGGGCACCCAACTGGCTGGTCATCAGCTCGGCGAACCGCCGCACGTCGTCGTGGTGGGCCGGGTCGCGGTGCGTCGCGGCGACCTGTCGCAGCCGGCCGGCGTCGTCGATCAACGAGATCAGGCACCAGTCGGCCAGCCGTGGGGTGAGCGCGGCCGCCAGCCGCCGCAGGGCGTCGTCGATGTCCAGGGTGCCGGCCAGGGTTTCGCTGAGTTGGGCCAGCATCGCCAGTTGGGCGTTGGCGTCCTGGGCCGTGCGCCTGGCCCGCTCGGCCTCGCGCGTGCTGTTCTCGGCGTGCTGCCGGGTGTCCTCGGCGATGTCCAGGGCCAACCGCAGGCGCAACTCCGACGAGCAGGCGGCGGCCAGGTCGGCCAGCGTGCGGAGCTCGGCGGCGGTCCAGGCGCGGGGCTTGCCGTCGATGGCGCACAGGGAGCCGAGCACCCGGCCGTCGAGGTCGGTCAGCGGCATCCCGGCGTACGCGACCACGCCCAGTTCCGGCACGGCCAGGTTTTCCCGCACCTGCGCGTCGAGGCGCGCGTCGGGGTACACCTTCGGCTGCCCCTCGGTGACCACGTGCTGGCAGAACGAGTGGGTCAGCGGCGTCTCCCGTTTCGCCGCCCACGGCTCGACCAGCCCCGCCTGGCCGGGGAAGAACTGCCGTTCGCCGTCCACCAGGGACACCAGGGCCACCGGCACGTCCAGGAGATTGCGGACAAGCCTGGCAAACCGGTCGAGGGCCTCGTCCGGAGCGGCAACCAGACAGGTACGGTGCAGCGACTCCAGCCGAGCCGGGTCGACGAGCGGATTGCCGCCCCGGTCGGCCGCGCGGTCCGCGTCCGCCCCGCGGTCCGCGTCCGCCCCGCGGTTGGTGCCGGTTCCGCGGTCGTCGTCGGCTTCCCGGTTCCCGTCGGTGCCTGTGCCCAGCTCATCGATCACGTCATCACCACCCCCGGCCCGGCCACCGTTCCCGGTGTGGCCCCGGCCAGGTTACCCGGTGACCGTGGGCCGTCGCGGCGTGCCGACCGCGCGACCCATCGGCCCCCGGGCGGCCGCCGCCCTTTCGCGTCGGGTCAGGCGCGGGTCACCTCCAGCAGCACCAGGTGTTCCGGGCTGAGCCCGGGCACCTGCACCCCGACCTCGCCCAGCACCCGCCCCGGCAGGCACACCCCGTCGGCCAGCCAGCCGGGCGCGGCGGCCGGCCCGTTGACCTGGTCGCCGGGGGGCAACGCCCGGACCCGGTAGCTGACCGCCGGGTCCAGGCCGGGCAGCCCGACCCGACCCGGCGGGTACGTCACCTCGTGTGCCATCGCCACCACCGCGTACACGGCGGCGCCCCGGTCGGCCGCGACCACCCCGTGCACCCACAGCGCCGGGTCGGGATGGTCGGCGCGCACCACCGTGCCGGTGTGCAACAGCCCGCGCAGCCGCTTGTAGAGGGCGATCCACCCGGTCAGTTCGGCCAACTCGTCCGGCGTGGCCCGGGTCAGGTCCCACTCGATGCCGAAGTGGCCGAACAACGCGGTACCGGCCCGGAACGACAGGTCGTGGGTCCGGGTCGTGGTGTGCGAGCGGGGCGCGCCGACGTGCGAGCCGACCAGTTCCGGCGGCAGCAGCAGCGCGGTCCACCGCTGGATCGACTGGCGTTCCAGCGCGTCGATGCAGTCACTGCCCCAGATCCGGTCGGTGCGCTGCAGGATGCCCAGGTCGGCGCGGGCGCCGCCGGACGAGCACGACTCGATCTCCAGGCCCGGGTGGCGGGCGCGCAGCTCGTCCAGCAGCCGGTACACCGCCCGGGTCTGGGCGTGGACCCCGGCCGCGCCGTCGGGCGCCTGCCCGGCGTCGACCAGGTCCCGGTTGTGGTCCCACTTGAGATAACCCAGGTCGTACTCGCCGACCAGGGCGTCGAGGCGGTCCAACACGTACCCGTAGGCCGCCGGGTCGCCCAGGTTCAGTACCTGCTGGTTGCGCACCGGCGGTGGCTGCCGCCCACCGGTGGCCAGGATCCAGTCGGGGTGGGCGCGGGCCAGGTCGGAGTCGGGGTTGACCATCTCCGGCTCCACCCACAGCCCGAACTGCAGACCGAGCCCCCGGACGTGTTCCACCAGCGGCCAGAGCCCCTGCGGCCAGACCCCCTCGTCGACGTACCAGTCGCCGAGCCCGGCGGTGTCGTCGCGGCGGTGCCGGAACCAGCCGTCGTCCAGGACGAACCGTTCCGCGCCCACCCGCGCGCCCACGTCGGCCAGGGCCTTGAGCCGATCCAGGTCGTGGTCGAAGTACACCGCCTCCCAGGTGTTCAGCACCACCGGGCGGGTCGTGCGGGGGTGCCGCGGACGTGACCGCAGATGCTTGTGGAAACGGGCGGACAGGGCGTCCAGCCCGTGGCCGTACGAGGCGTACACCCACGGGGTCTCGTAGTGCCGGCCCGGCGTCAGCCGCACCTCACCGGCCAGCAGCAACTCCCCGCCGCCGAGCAGGGACCGGCCGGAGGGCAGCCGTTCGGCGTAGTGCCGGTGGTTGCCGCTGAAGCCCACATGCAGCCCCCACACCTCGCCGCGCTGGAAACCGAACCCGGTGGTGCCGGCGGTGAACACCAGCGGGGTGTCGAATCCGGTACGGCCGCGCCGGTTGTCGCGCAGCCGGACGCCGTGGTGGAACGGCTGGCGCTGCGGCACCCGTTCGCGGGTCCACCGCCCGGTCAGGTCGAGCAGTTCGTCGGCCCGGGTCGGCACCGGCAGCGCCAGCACCAGCCCCTGCACCGTGTACGCGGCGTCCGGGTCGGTGTTGTGGACCCGCGCCATCAGCCGGACCAGGCCGCTGGCCAGCAACTCGACCACCAGGTCCAGGCGCAGCCCGGCGACGTCGTCCCGGGCGGTGACAGCCAGCCGTTCCCCCGCGCCGGTGCCCGGCCCGTCGTCGCCGGTGCCCGACCCCTCGCTGCCGGTGCCCGACCCTTCGTCGTCGTCGGGGCGCGAGCGGTGCACGTCCACCACCGAGAAGTACGGTGACCAGCCGGTGCCGTCGTCGCGGTGCCCGGTCAGGCCCGGCAGGCCCGGCCAGCCGGTCGCGTGTTCCGGCACCAGCGGCAGCCCGGTCGGCTCGTCGGGTTCCCCCGACCCCGACGGGGCCACCGACGCCGACGCCAGGTCGGCCAGCTGCGCCGGGGTCAGTTCGCCCAGGTCGGCGCCCCAGTGCACGACCCGGGGCAGGCGCTCACCGCGGCAGTCGATCACCAGGCTCACCCCCGCCGTACGCAGGTGCAGCAGGCGTTCCTCGGCGGCGACCGGGTCGTGGTCACCAGGGACTGTGGACACGGGAGTCCTCCACGGGGCGGTTGGGGTGGGTCTCCACCCTATGCAGCCCGGCCGCCGGACGGGTGCCCGCGGGACCCACCGGCGCCCCGCCGGCAGCCGGCGGTCAGCCCGGAGCGCACCGTGCGGGCCACCTCGACCCGGTCCAGCCCGGCGTACCGCGCGGCCTCGGTCAGCTCGTCGCGTGCCGTGTGCTCGTCCAGCAGCCA
>DASVVF010000091.1:0-4835 GCA_036386695.1 Catenuloplanes sp.
GGGCCCGCCTGCTGAACCGCCCGACCGGCCGCTATCGCGTTCCGCCGCCGGTGTCGTCGACGGCGCCCCGGGTCGGCCTGCGGGTGGTCAGCCTCGACGACGAAGGTGCCGCGCTGGACGCGCCGGCGGTGCGGCTCGACGGGCTGGTCGTCGCCGGCTTCGGCGCCGGGCACGTGCCACGGCGCCCGAGGAGGGCGAGCGCGTCCCGACGCCCCAGCCGGCCGGCGAGCCGGCCGAACCACCGGCGTCCGCCCGCGTTCTGGCGGTACCGGGCCGGCACGCCGAGCGCCGTCAGCTCCACCGCCAGCCGGCGGGCCTGGGTGGTCTTTCCCGATCCGTCGATACCGATCAGCGCCACCGTGCGCAACGGGCGCCGGTCGACCGCGGGCCTTCGTCGGGCGGAGTGCTGCGGACCAACTGCGCGCTGCCGAAAGGCCACCATGTTCTGCAACGGTACGGGCAGTTGTCACGCCGATCCCCAACGCGACGCCACCTGGCGGCTGAGAACCACCCGATAAGCGTGCGGCATCCTACTATCGGCTAGACCATTCCTGCCGCTTCGGCGTAAAGTTGGTTAACCATCCGATGCCTACCCGACCAGGCGGATTGCCACCTGGAAGGCGGTCGCGGGTGGGGCCCTTGCCGGGCCGGGCGACCCGATCCTCTCGGAGGAGGCGCGCGGAGAGGGTACAGGGAGGACGATCATGACATCGACCCCCGTCCACGAGACGCAAGCCACCACACGCCGACCGGTCGCCGCCGCCCGCGGGCTGCCGCACCACCGAGCGAGTGGCAACGCGACCACGGTGCTGGCGGCCATGACCGCGCTGCCCCGGCACCATCCGGCCCGCCACCGACTGCGCGACCAGGCCATCGAGGCCTGGCTCCCGCTCGCCCACCACCTGGCCAACCGGTTCGCCGGCCGGGGGGAGCCGCTGGAGGACCTGGCCCAGACCGCCACGGTGGGGCTGATCAAGGCGGTCGACCGGTTTGACCCCGCCCGGGGGGTGGACTTCGCCGGCTACGCGATCCCGACCATCATCGGCGAGATCAAACGCCACTTCCGGGACCGCACCTGGGACGTCCGGGTTCCCCGCCGGCTCCAGGAACTGCGGCTGAGGATCTCCGAGGCGACCAGCGTGCTGCTCCAGACACTCGGCCGCTCACCGACCGTGGCCGACATCGCCGGTCACCTGCGGCTGACCGAGGAGGTCGTCCTGGAAGGCCTGGAGGGGGCCAGGGCGTACAACACGATCTCGCTGTCCACCCCGGTCAGCGACGACGACCGGGCCGGCGAGCTGGGCGACCTGCTCGGTGCCGAGGACCCGCGGTTCGAGTTGGCCGAGCTGCGGGTGGCGCTGGGTCCGGCGATGGCCACCCTGGACCAGCGCGAGCAACGCGTCCTCACGCTGCGTTTCTACGGCAATCTGACCCAGTCCCAGATCGCCGAGCAGGTCGGTGTCTCCCAGATGCACGTGTCGCGCCTGCTGACCCGCGCGCTGACCAAGCTGCGCGGTCGCCTCACCGACGACCTGGCCTGAGCCGGCACGCTCCGGCGCCATCCCCCGCACCGGCCCGGGGTGCGGCCGTGCCCGCCAGGTGTGAACGCCGGGAGCCGAGGGTAGGGGGAGGACCGCCAATGACGCCGACCACGGGAGACCGCGATGGCACACCGTGTGGACGAAGGGCTCGTCAACACCCTCAAGAGAGTCGCATCGGTGTTCAAGCAAGCCGAGATTCCCTTCGCGCTGGGTGGCAGCTTCGCCGTGTACGCCCACGGCGGGCACTCCAGCGACCACGACGTTGACTTCCTGATTCGTGAGCAGGACGCCGAGCGGGCCCTGGCGGAGCTGGGCGCGGTGGGTTTCGTCGCCGAACGCCCGCCGGAGGACTGGCTGGTGAAGGTGTACGACGACGGGCGGCTGGTCGATCTGATCTACCGTCCGGTGGAGACCCCGGTGACCGACGAGACCTTCGTCGACACCGTGGTGCGCCCGGTGGACGCCATCCAGATGCCCTGCCTGTCCGCTACCCAGCTGATGGTGCACAAGCTGCTCAGCTTCACCCAGCACTACTGCGACTTCGCCCGGGGTCTGCCGTTGGCCCGCTCGCTGCGCGAGCAGATCGACTGGGCGCGGGTCCGCCACGAGACCGCGCAGTCGCCGTACGCGGAAGCCTTCCTGGTGCTCCTCGACCGGCTCCAGGTGGTGCCGCTGACCCACGACGCGCCGCCCCACCCGGCTCCGGGCGACCAGCCGACGGCCGCCCGGCAGAACGCCGGCCAACGAAGTGAGGTGGCCGTCTGATGGCCGGTAACGAGACCGGACACCCGGTCGACGAGTACGTGGAAGCCGAGATCCAGCGTCTGCTCACCGAGAGCGTCGACGTCGCCGAGCAGGGCATCACCGTGCTGCGCCACGAGCACTGCCTGATCCTGTGCGGCGAGGTGGAGAGCCCGCAGCGGCGCGACGAGATCGTGCGCCTGGTTTCCGGGCGGTTCCCCGACGTACGGCTGTCGGTCGACATCGGGATCACCCGGGCCCAGGCGCCCAGCGAGGTGGAGGAGTTGTCGTGATTCGGATCGCCGCCGTGGGCGACGTCCACATGGACCAGGATGTGCTCGGCCGGTACCGCCCGGCTCTGCGCCAACTACCCGATCAGGCCGACGTGCTGCTGCTGGCCGGTGACCTGACCCGGCACGGCACCGAGGCTGAGGCACGCTGCGTCGCCACCGAGTTCGGCGACCTGGGGGTGCCGGTCGTCGCGGTGCTGGGCAACCACGACCACCACTGCGGAGAGGTCACCCAACTCGTCAAGGTGCTGACCGAGGCCGGCATCACGGTGCTGGAGGGCGACAGCACGGTGATCGACTGCGGCGGTACCCGGCTCGGGGTCGCCGGGGTCAAGGGGTTCGGTGGGGGGTTCGCCGGGCGCTGCGCCAGTTCCTTCGGCGAGCCGGAGATGAAGGCGTTCGTCGGGACCACCACCCGGGTGGCCGACCAGCTGGGCGAGGCGCTGCGGGCCGTCGACTGCGACGTGCGGGTGGCGCTGACCCATTACTCCCCGGTGCCGGACACCCTCGCCGGCGAGCCGCTGGAGATCTACCCGTTCCTGGGCTCCTACCTGCTGGCCCAGGCGATCGACTCCGCGCCGACCGCGTTGGCCGTACACGGGCACGCGCACGCCGGCACCGAACGCGGGATGACGCCCGGCGGCGTCCGGGTGCGCAACGTCGCCCACCCCGTCATCAAGCAGGCGTACAACGTGTACCACCTGCTGGCCGAGGGCTCCGGACGCGAGGGTTCGGCGCTGGCCGGGCAGCACTGAGACCGGCGTACCGCAGGCGACCCGGGTGGGCATTGCCCATCCGGGTCGCCCGCGTCGTCCACCGGACCGCGTTGTCCACCGGACTCCGGCCGCCGCCCACTCGTGATCGATTTTCAGGTTTCTGATTTTCGACGGCCGGGTATTGCGGTTTCATGAGCACACTTCTCTATATCCTCGCAGTCATCCTGGTCGTGGCGGGCGTTGTCGCCCTGGTCCGGCGGCAGTTCCTGTGGGGTGCCGTTCTGATCATCGTCGGGCTGCTCGTCGGCCCGGGTGGCGTCAGCATCTTCACCTGATCCTGACGGCAACTACCCCTCCCCTAACCCACCTCTCCCCTACCACGGGCTCAGGGGCGTCGGCGGCTAACCCGCGCCGTCGCCCTTGACCAGCGCCGGGGCCGTCACACAACGGGTCTTCGTCCTCCCCGATGGAGGACCCGTCGAGTGACGGTCCCGGCCCCATGTCACCCCCCGGGGGCACTGGGCCGACGCGGCCGGTGCGCTGGCGCACACGTTGTGCGACCTCTTTGGGGCATCTTGTGACTGAATTTCGGGACAGACCCGGCAGCCCACCGGGCCCGAACTTCGCGAGGTTTCTACCGTGGCCGAGGTCCACCACTTCAGTTTCGGCGCGTTCAACCCGGTCGCCGCGTTCCTGATGGCCTTTCTCGGCTCGCTGCTCGGGCTGCTGTGCACCAGCCGGGCCCGCCGGGCGCGCACCCGCGGTCGACGCACCCGCTGGCTGGCCATCGCGGCGGTGGCCATCGGCGGAGCCGCGATCTGGCTGATGCACTTCATGGCGATGCTCGGCTTCGACCTGCCGGACAGCCCGGTCCGCTACGACCCCGGCCTGACCCTGGCGAGCCTGCTGATCGCCGTACTCACCGTGGGTATCGGCCTCGCGATCGTCGGCCACGGCCGGCGTTCGGCGGCCAGAATCCTCGGCGGCGGGGTCTTCACCGGCCTCGGGGTGCTGGCGATGCACTACACCGGCATGGCCGCCCTGCACGTCGCCGGAACGATCGAGTACCACCCCCTCCTGGTCGCCGCCTCGGCCGCGGTCGCCATCGTGGCGGCGACGGTGGCGCTGTGGTTCACCGTGTCGGTGCGCGGCTGGGCCGCGATCATCGGAGCCGCCGCCATCATGGCCGTCGCGGTGTGCGGCATGCACTACACCGGCATGGCCGCGATGGTGGTGCGCCTGCGGATGACCGGCGACGGGGCGGTGGCGGGCATCAGCCCGTTCCTGCTCATCGTCCCGATCACCCTGCTGACCGCCGCCACGCTGCTCGGCATGGCGTTCAGCGCGCTGCAGGCGATGACCGAGGAGGAGTTCACCGGCGGGGTCCCCCGGCCGCCGGCCAACCGCGGTGTGCACGCCGAAACCCCGTGGTCGCTGCGCAGCACCAACGCCCCGGCACCGGCCCGGGTCGGCCGCCCGTCGCCGTACCCCCGGACCGGGCCGACGCCCTACCCGGTCAAGGCCGGCCGGCCGCCGTACGCCCGGAC
>DASVVF010000092.1:0-3672 GCA_036386695.1 Catenuloplanes sp.
TGATGGCGGATCGCTCCGGCCCAGACCCCCTTGCCGGACCGGTTCATCCGGTCCCAGTTGAGTTCCGGGCCGATCCGGGTCAGGTCGGTGGCGGCGTGGCTGATGATCGACCAGTTGACCAGGTCGGTGGAGTGCAGGACCGCCATTCCGGGCGCGTACTGGATCGTGCTGCTGATCGCGTAGTAGTCGCCGCCGACCCGGATCGCATCGAGGTCGCTGAGGTCGGCGGGCACGATCTGGTTGACGTACGTGCCGTCGCCCTGGTCTCCCCACGCTCCCGGCGCGGCCGCCGCGGCGGCCAGCTCATTCGCGGCGGCCGGGCCGGCTGTCCCGGGTCGGGAGGCCGCCAACTGCCCGGCGGCCGCCCAACCCGGCGACAGCGGCAGGGCACCCAGGCCCAGGCCGGCGACGGCGGACGTGACCACCCGGCGGCGGGGAAGGCGCGGCGCAGGAAGGGTCATGATGGCGTTCTCCTTGATCGGTTGACCGCGCGCCGGCGGCCATTGCGACGACCCTGGGCGTGGTGAACGGGTACGGCATTGATAAGCCCGCATGTCCCGGTTGTCAAGCCTGCGTCGCCGGCATCCGGGGCCGATTCGGCGGTCGGCCAGCAAATAGACAGAGACAAATGAGAAGCATCGATGAATCTCTTGACGGCGCCGATGTGAGCGCTAACACTGCATTGACGTCCCCCGGACGCCTCCCCCGCGCGGCCGTCCCCTGCCGCCCCGGCCCCCCTCCCGGAAGGAACGCCCCAGATGACGCTCTTCGGGCAGCATCGTCATCTCCGCGCCACCCGCCGTGGTCGGCGATCCACCGGGCCCGGCCGACCCCGGGGCAGACTGCCGCTGGCGGCCGCCGCGGCGTTGGCCATTCTCGCGACGCTGCTGGTGGCGCCCGCGCCGGCGACCGCAGCGGCGGTGCAGTACACCAACCCGCTGGCCAACCAGCGGGCCGACACCCAGATCTACAAGCACACCGACGGCTTCTACTACCTGACCGCCACGGTGCCGGAGTACGACCGGATCGTGCTGCGGCGGGCGACCACCCTGCAGGGGCTGTCCACCGCCCCGGAGACCGTGATCTGGCGCAAGCATCCCAGCGGCATCATGGGCGCCCACATCTGGGCGCCGGAGATCCACTTCATCAACGGCAAGTGGTACGTCTACTTCGCCGCCGGCGCCGCCAACGCCGTCTGGGCCATCCGGATGTACGTCCTGGAGGCCAGCGGAGCCAACCCCCTCACCGCGGCGTGGACCGAGCGGGGCCAGATCAGGACGCCCTGGGACACCTTCGCGCTGGACGCCTCCACCTTCGTGGTCAACGGCGTCCGGTACTTGACCTGGGCCCAGGCGGAGCCGGGCATCAACAGCAACTCGAACGTCTACATCGCCCGGATGGGCGCCAACCCCTGGACGCTGGGCAGCGCGCCGACCCGGATCGCGGTACCGACCCGGTCGTGGGAGATCAACGGCTCGACCGAGGTGAACGAGGGCCCCACGGTCATCCAGCGCAACGGCCGCGTCTTCATGACCTTCTCGGCCAGCACCACAGACGCCAGGTACTGCCTGGGCCTGCTGACCGCGTCGGCGACGGCGAATCTGCTCAACGCCTCGTCGTGGGTGAAGAGCCCCAACCCGGTCTTCGTCAGCAACGCCGCCACCGGCCAGTACGGACCGGGCCACAACTCGTTCACCGTCTCGGAGGACGGCCGGAGCGACATCCTGGTCTACCACGACCGCAACTACCGGGACATCAACGGCGACCCCCTGAAGGACCCGAACCGGCGCACCCGCCTGCAGAAGCTGTACTGGAACGCGGACGGAACCCCGAACTTCGGCATCCCGGTCCCGGACGGCAGCACCCCGGTGCGGCTGCGCTCGCACAACGCGGCCGACCGGTACGTCCGGCATTTCAACTTCCGCGGCCGCCTCGACGCGAACGTCACGAACCTGGCTGATTCGCAGTTCCGCATCGTCCGCGGGCTGACCGGTTCGGGCACGGCTTCGCTGGAATCGACGAACTTCCCGGGCTACTTTCTGCGGCACCGCAACTCCGAGGCCTGGGTCGAACGCAACGACGGTTCCGCCACGTTCCGCAACGACGCGAGCTTCCACCGTCGCGCCGGCCTGGCCAGCGGCTCGGCGGTGTCGCTCGAGGCGCTGAACTTCCCCGGCCGGTTCCTGCGACACGCCAACGGCCTGCTGTACGTGCAGGCGGTGCCCACCGCCACCGCCAGGGCCGACGCCACGTTCCACCTCGATTGACCTTCCCCCCCACCGCGACGGCGGACGACACCCCCCATGTGTCGTCCGCCGTCGTTGTCATGGGGGGCGGCGACGCTGGATCTATATAGGTAGAGTTTCCCGCATGCCAAGGACCCCAGACACCTCCCCGCAGACCATGCGGGTGTTCCAGGCCCTGCTCAGCGACCCGACGCAGTGGCGGCACGGCTACGAACTGAGCAAGGAGACCGCCCTCGCCTCGGGCACCCTCTACCCCATCCTGATCCGCCTGGCCGACCGGGAACTGCTGGAGACCCGCTGGGAGCCGCCGAGTCGGCCGGGCCGACCCCCGCGCCACGCCTACCGACTCACCGCCGACGGCGCCACGTACGCCCGGTCCCGCCTCGCCGACCAGGCCACCCGATCGGCCACACCGTCGGCGCAGCGTCCCAGCCCGGCGATGGGTATGGCATGAGCACCGCCAACCGAACCGTCGTGCCCGACGGCGCGGCGCTGACGGACCCGTGGTCCCGGCGGGCCGCCCGCGCGCTGCTACGCCGGGCGGTACGCGGACGCCGCGAGCGCGGTAGCGACTGGGGCGAGGCGATGCTCGCCGAGTTCGAGGAGACAACGGGGTGGGAGTCGGTGCACTGGTCCCTGAGCGCGACGCTGGCGTCCTGGCGCGAGCGCCGCAACAGGCGCTCGCTGCTGGCCGCCGGGCTGGGAGCTCTGCTGCCCCGCCGGCGCAACGCCCGCCTCGCCGTTGCCGGTGTGCTCCTCGTCGCCCTCACCGCGGGGCTGCTGCGGTTCGTGGTGTCGCCGCTCTACATCCCGTCCGGGTCGATGGAGCCGACCCTCCTGATCGGGAGTCGGTACGTCGTCGACCGGGTGGCGTTCCGCTTGACCGGTCTGGAGCGCGGCGACATCGTCACCCACGGGGACGCCGACCGCCGGTTCACCAAGCGGATCCTCGGCGTCGGCGGTGACGCGATCGACTGCGCCAACGGCGTGCTGCGCCGCAACGGTCAGCCCGTCAACGAACCGTATCTGACCCCTGGCACCGTCACCGACTGCCGGTCGATCACCGTGCCCCCCGACTCCCTCTACCTGCTCGGCGACCACCGCGAGGTGTCGGTCGACTCCCGCCACAACGGTCCGGTCGACAAGGACGCGGTTACCGGCCGACTCGTCGTCCGCTTCTGGCCGCTCACGTAACAACGACTGCCCGGCCCCAAGTCCCCCCGGGACCCTGCTCTTCCTGGGCATGCGGAAACGGCCACCCCCGACGGGGGGTGGCCGTTTCTACAATGATTGTCCGGCGGTGTCCTACTCTCCCACACCCTCCCGGGTGCAGTACCATCGGCGCTGGAGGGCTTAGCTTCCGGGTTCGGAATGTGACCGGGCGTTTCCCCTCCGCTATAACCGCCGTAACTCTATCGACTTATCC
>DASVVF010000093.1:0-7900 GCA_036386695.1 Catenuloplanes sp.
GACCATCAACGCTCTGATGGACACCTCCTGGCACCCGCCCCGACTCTGGCGGCTCCTGCTCGCCCTGGCCCGCGGCGTCGTCGCCCTGCTGACCCGCCTGCGGGACACCGGCGACGTACCAGGGCATCTGCGCCGTGGGCCGCTGCTGCTGGCGGCCAACCACATCAGCCCGTTCGACCCGGTGGTGTTGGCCGCGGCCTGCCGCGACCGCGGGATCGCCCCCCGGATCATGGCCACCGGCGGGTTGTTCCGCGCCCCGGTCATCGGGGCGGTCATGCGCCACAGCGGGCACATCCGCGTCGACCGGCACGGCCCGCGCGCCGCCCACGCCGTGCACGACGCCGCCGACGCGGTCGCCGGCGGGTCGGTGGTGCTGGTCTACCCGGAGGGCCGGATCAGCCTCGACCCGGGGCTGTGGCCGGAGCGCGGCAAGACCGGCGCGGCGCGCCTGGCGTTGACCAGCGGCGCGCTGGTGGTGCCGGTCGTGCAGTGGGGCTCGCACGAGGTGCTGCCGTACGCGGCCCCGCGGGGGGCGCTGCGGGCGGTGGTCCGCGCCCTGTGGCACCGCCCGGTGGTCCGGGTCCACTTCGGTACGCCGGTCGACCTGAGCGGGTTGGACGTCACCATCCCGGGTCATGCCCGGCGGGCCACCGACCGGATCGTCGACGCGTTGGTCGTCGAGCTGGCCCCGCTGCGCGCCGACGAACCACACCGGCCACGCCACGTCGACCCCAGCCGGCCGACCGACACCACCCGGGCCCACCCGCGCCCCCCGCTGCCGACCGGCCGGTCGGCGCCCACCGGCGCACCGGACCCGTCGCCGTAGTCAGCCTGGCACCGAAACCGGGGCGGTGGCCGGGGCCGGCCGGTCCATCAGCCGCCAGGTGCGCCTGCGCACCAGCGGGTCCAGGGTGACCAACAGGTACGCCGAGCCCACGACGAGGATGCCGCCGGTGGCGCCGGGCGTGGCCGCGAGCACGCCGCCCACCAGCCCGCCGTAGTGGGGGCATTGCTAACGGATGCGCGACCAGGGATCAAAAAGTTGATCACCCCGGGTGAAGGGATAGGCCAGCGGTGGCTGGCGCCGCCTCGATGGTGGTCTTGCCGGCGCCTCCGGCGCCGTCAATTGCCACGATGCGCGGCTTGGCCTGGCCAGTCGCCGGCCGTTTCGGTCGCGGTTGCGGCCGGGACGCCGGCTGAACCGCAGTCTTTCTGATCAGCCGATGGCGGTTCGCACACCGAGGCCAATGAGAGTGACAGCGGTAATCCGGCGCAGCGTCTGGCCGAATCGGGCTGACTGCCAGGTCCTGTGGGTACGGCCGACGAGGAGGGCCCAGCAGCTCAGCCACAGGGTGACCAGCAGCGATTGCGCGGTGACGAGAATGATGATCTGTGGCCACAGGGGCTGGTCCGGGTCGACGAACTGCGGCGCCAAGGTTAGGAAGATCATCGCCGCCTTCGGGTTGAGGACGTTGCCCAGTAGCGCCTGTGTGTAGCTGCCACGCCCGCGGACCGGCGGGGTTGCGTTCCGCCGTGGTGTACGCCAGGTACAGACCCCGAGCGCGATCAGATACACCGCTCCGGCCAGCCGTGCCGTGGTGAACGCCCAGCTGGCCTGCATCACCAGGGCAGACAAGCCGGCGGCTGCCAGAGCAGCGTGGACATAGAGGCCGGTCACGGTTCCCAGGATCACCGGCAGGCCGGCTCGAGAGCCGGTCACGGCAGCGTGTTGGGCGAGCAGGGTGAAGCTTGCTCCCGGTGTGACCACGAGCGGCACGACGGCGAGCAGGAAGCCGGCAACGAGGTGCGGCGCCATCACGGCACGACGCGGAAGTGAGTCACCAGCCGGCGCTGATGCACCACGTGGAAGGCGATGCCCGGCGGCTGGTCCAGGTCGGCGATCTCCGGGCCTTCCCAGGGCATCCGCAGCGTCCAGGTGATCGCCGGTCCCACGATCACCGGCCGGTCGGCGAAGGTCGCCGCCGCTGCGGTGTGCGCGTGTCCGGTGATCAGGGCGATCACCTGCGGATGCCGGGCGAGTAAGGCGTGAAGGTCGGGCAGGCCGCCGAGCCGGTAGGAGTCGGGTTTCGGGTGGTGCACGGCGACCGGTGGGTGGTGGAAGGCGAGCAGCGCCGGCGCGTCAGTACGGGCGGCGAGTGTCGCGTCGATCCAATGCAGCGTGTCCGGGGCCAGTATCCCGTCATCATGGCCGGGAATGGTGGAGTCGCACATGAGCACGCTCACCCCTGCGCTCTCGTGAACCTGATTGATCGGGTCGTCGCCGGCTGGTTCGCCGAGCAGCGCCGTGCGGTAGGGCGAGCGCCGGTCGTGGTTACCTGGTGCGGTGAAGACGGGGAAGGGCAGCCTGAACAGGGTCGCCGCCTCGTCGTACTCGGTGACGGCGGCGTTGTCGGCGATGTCACCGGTGACCAGCAGCGCGTCCGGCGGTTGAGCGAGCGCGCGTAGGTAGTCGATGGTGCGCGTGGCGCGTTCGGTGCTGCGCTGCGAGCCGTCCAGGTGTAGGTCACTGATCTGAGCCAGCAAGGCCATGGAGGAATCCCCTCTAGTTGATCTAACGGAAAAGTAGATGATTACCGTTAGGAAGTCGAGTCGTATCCTCGACAGGTGATCCTCGACTTGGCGTTCGAGCTGGCGGGCACCATCCGCCACGACGGGCACGGCGGCGTCGCTGACGACCTCACCGAGCCGGCCGCCCTCAGCGCCTGGGTGCGTGAACGCGCCAACCGGCTCGGCGCCTGGGCAAACGACTTCACCGCCGATGAACAGACCCACGCCACCGTGCTCACCCTGCGCGCCGGCGTGCGGACCCTCTTCGCGTACGCGGTACGGCCCGGCCCCTCAAGCCGGGCCGACGCCCATCGGCTCCTGCCACTGGACGAAGCGCTGCGCCGGGTCAACACCGCAGCCGCCGACGTACCCGTGACACCCCTGCTGCAGTGGGATCCCGCCGAGCCCGCACCGGTCGCGAGAATCGTCGCCATGCCCGCCTCGCCACGCCAGGCCCTTGCCAGCGCACTCGCCCGGGCCGCGATCGACTTCCTGGCCGGCCCTCACCGGCAGAACCTGCGCGCCTGCACCGCACCGCGCTGCGTGCGGTACTTCATCAAGGGACACGGGCGGCAGGAGTTCTGCAAGGCGTCCTGCAGCAACCGTGCTCGCGCCGCACGCCACTACCAACGCCATCAAGGCGCCCCGGAGACATGACTGAGACTTCTCGGCTCGATGTCAGTGCTTGATTTCTCATCGGGTTGTCAGTGATTTCTCGCCGGTGTCAGCGTGCGGGGTAGTGGGGAGCTTGGCGAGGTGCCGGTAGATGGTGGGCCGGGTGACGCCGAACTCGCCGGCGATAGCGGCGACGGTGTGGGCGCGGCGGCCGGTGTCGTCGGTCTCCTCGTACATCGCCTGCGCGATCTTGGCTTGGCGTGGGGTGAGTTTGGCTTTCTGCCCGCCGGTACGGCCGCGGGCGCGGGCGGCGGCCAGGCCGTCGAGGGTGCGCTCGGACATCAGGGCGTGCTCGAACTCCGCGATCGCGCCGAGGATCTGGAAGAACATCCGCCCGACCGCGGTGGAGGTGTCGATGCCCTGGTCGAGCACGACCAGGTCGACGCCGCGTTCCTGCAACTCGCCGGACAGCTCGATGAGGTGTTCCAGGGAGCGGCCGAGCCGGTCGAGCTTGGTGACCATGAGCTGGTCGCCGCGGCGGCGGGCGACCAGCAGCGCCTTGTCGAGTTCGGGGCGGCGGGCGAGTTTGCCGGACGCATTGTCGATGAAGATCTGTTCGCAGCGGGCGGCGGTGACGGCGTCGTGTTGGGCGTTGGGGTTCTGGGGGTCTCAGCAGTTTCCAGCGAAAAAACAACGCTAAGCACGATCTTCGATGTATGACCGGCGGGGTTGGGAATTGATCACCCGTGCGGCCGGGGACCCCGGGTGCCGGTAAGGAACGTGTCACCAGCGCAAACAAGCGGATCGCTGCTGGCCAGCGGCTGGCTCGGCGAGGTTGCGGTAGAGGGTCGCGCGGCTGACGTCGAACGCGGCGGCGACCTGATCGACCTGTTGGCCTGCGTCTAGCGCTGCCCGGGCCGCCGTGAGTTGGTTGGCGTCCAGTTTGCGTGGACGGCCAGGCGGCTTGCCCTTGGCCCGGGCGACCTCGCGGGCGTGCGCGGCGCGTTCGCGCATGAACACCCGTTCCATGTGTGCGAACAGCGCCAGCAGCGCGACGGCCAGCTCGGCCATCGGCGAGTTGTCAGTGGGTGTAGATCCGTCCGGCCGGGATGCCGTGCTTGCCCAGTGCGTCGAGCTGGCGTTCAAGGTCTTGGTGCGTGGTGGACACGCGTAGCCGAGTTCCATCACGCCACCGTTTCGGCCCGGCCAGTGCTGCGGGCGTGCCGGTGTGCCCGCACCCGACACGCGGTCGAGCAGTAGGTTCGGCGCCGTCCGGTGGATGGCTGCCGGATGACTCGACCGCAGTCCGGTGCTGGACAAGAAGTTTCGTGACGTCCGCCCATGTTTTCGGCGGTGGTGCTACGAAACTTGGTAAGGCTAAGCAGGTCGCCGGTCGCGTCGTTCTCGACGGTGGCCCGGAGTGGACGGTTGGACCAGAGTACTTCGGTGCGCTGCTGCCAGGTGCCGCCATTCACTGGCGCGGGCGGGACGGATACGGGAAACTGTCCCGATGCCCGCTGAGTACACCCAAGGTGACCAGTTCCGTGGTGCCCGCATCCACCTGTGCGACCTCTCCGGCCTCGAGATTCGCGATTGCGACGTCACCGGCCTGAAGATCGTGGACTGCTATGGGGGCAACGTCTCCCTCGGTGGCGGCTTCGAGCGTGTCGTTGTCAACGACGTCGACGTGACCGCCTACGTCGAGGCCGAGCTCGACCGGCTGCATCCCAACCGGGTGCTGGCCCGTGAGGCCACGTCCGCCGCCGAATACCGGGCCGCTTGGGACGCCATCGAGAAGCAATGGGAGGAGACGCTCGACCGCGCCAGGGGCCTACCCGAGGCGACACTGCACGAGCAGGTCGACGGCGAGTGGTCGTTCGTCGAGACGCAGCGGCATCTGCTGATGGCCAGCGATGCCTGGATCGGCAACGCCGTGCTCGAGGAGGACGCGCCGTACCACCCGTTGGGCCTTCCTGGCGGCGGGATGCCGGCCGAAGCATCGGCGAAGCTCGGGCTCACCCTCGATGCCACCCCGACGCTCGACGAGGTACTCGCGCCGCGGCTCGCCCGCATGGCCACGATGCGCCGGGTAGTCGTCGAGCTCACCGAGGCCGAGCTCGACCGGGTATGTGGTCGCAAGCCGGCCGACCCATATCCGGACCGGGAGTACGTTGTGCGCCGCTGCCTCACGGTGGTGTGCAAGGAAGAGGCCGAGCATCACCGGTACGCGGTGCGCGACCTCACCGTGCTCGAGGCCGGTGCCAAAACCGAGTGAAGGCGCGTCCCGGCAATGGACGGCGATCTTGCGATCCTGCGCTGGACCAGCCCATCTTGCTGTCGGAGCCCCTCATCGCACCCGCACTGCCCAGCCAGGGCGCGGTGCCGACCGGCGAGGTAGTCACGACGCGAGGTCTTCCTCGATGTCACGCCGCGGTGGACCTGCGAAGCCATCTACCAGTTCGTGAAGCCGATCACGCCCGGAATGAACCGCACCCGCAAATCCGGCCAGACGGCCGGAGCATGCGGCACTGGGTGATGTCGTCATCGGAGTCGTCTCCTGAAATATCTCTGGCCAGTGCGGCAACCCGACCTATCCCACCGCGAATACGAATGTTTCTCAGCACCGAACCTGGATAAGCGGAAACGTGGGGAGGTAGCCGGCGGTTCATCCACCTGCCTTCAGCCGGAACGCGAGGCGGCGGGGCGCCTGCACTCGATAGCTGTCCGTCACCAGCTCGGCAACCTCGACCCAGTCCGTCTCGTCGTCCAGCACCATTCCCACGACATTCACACCCCAGTGGGCCCGGAAGAACGGAGGGCCGACATGCGCCAGCGCGGCCAACTCCCCGGGCGGCGCCCGGAAGGTCATCAGGATGGCCGGATCGTCCGTATCGATGTACGCCGACCGCCTCCCGTCGGTGGTGTAGACGTGCAGGAACGTCCGCCGGCGAATCCGCCACCGCAGGCCGATCCACGCCGGCTCCTCGTACGCCTCGGGCAGCTCCCCGCAGATCACCCGGAGCCGGCCCACAACGGCGGGTGGAACGTCCGCGATGTCGCTCATCTGCACCTCCCGCGCCCATCCTGCCCGCCGGGTAGGACATCAGCACATCAGAGTCTCCGGGGTTGGCGGGGCCGCGCCCATCACGTCCTGGGCGAGCAGTGTTCGCGTACGTCGTCGACGTTGGGCATCTCGAATAGCGTCAGGTGGGTGGCGCGCACGTCGGTGCCGGCGGACGCGCCGTGGAAGCCGGCGATGCGGGTGAGCGGGTCGCCACCGGCGGTGGCCAGGAAACACAGCCTCGGCCGGTCGGGTTCGCCGGCCAATCGGAACGCTTCGGTGAAGACCGGGCCGGGCCGCCAGTCGGTCGGGTTGCGGCCGGTCCGGTCGAAGCCCATCGAGGTGGCCAGGATTGTCGGGGCCCCGGCGGGCATCAGGCCGCGCTTCCGCCCACCGACGCCCAGCCGACCTCCGCCGAGGTGACGCTGGCCCAGCTGCGGACGCCGGAGCTGACGATCGCCGACATCGAGCAGGCGGAGGCGGACTCGTTGAGGTACCGGTACGAGTGACGGGCCGTGACCACCTCCCCGACGGGCACAGCTCAGTCGCCGCCGCGCTGACGCAGGTACGCGCTGACGGCCTCGCGGGTGGTGCGGACCCCGAACAACTGTCGTGCCTGGGCGATCCGGCGGTTGGCGGTACGCAGCGACAGGAACTCCCCCGCCGCCGCGGCCGCGATCGTCTCACCGGCGGCGAGGCGGTCGAGCAACGCCCGCTGCTCGGGAACCAGCCGGGCGACCGGCTCGGTTTCCGGTGTCGCGGCCTGCGGGTCGCGGCCCAGCGGCCCCAACTGGCTCAGGTCGTCGATCAGGGCCCGGCCGACCGGCTCGGCGGCATCGGCGATCGCGACCACCCCGGCGCCGCGGGCGGCGGCCGACACCACCTGGCGCGCCGTGGGCAGGTCAGCCACCCGACCGAACAGGACCACCCGGGCGGCGCCCGGCTCGCAGGGCTGGTCGGCCAGGGTGAAGCCCTCCCGGGTGGCCCACCCGTCGTGCGAGAGTCGGCGCAGCACCGTGCTGGCCTGCGCCGAGGTGGCCAGCACGTAGCGCGGCGGATCCGGCTGGCCGGTCACGGGTGGGTCCGCCGGGCCATCGTCCGACCCGGCACACGTGTGATGCGGCGCCGATCGCCTGCTGGGTAGCACACTGCTCCTCCCGCCAACCACCGTGCCCGCCCGCTGTGGCCGGGCGACGGCCCGGATCCGGGCCTGCGCCGCAGGACAATGTGTCGGGCGCGTCGCGGACACCCGGGCCCCACCGACGGGTGCGTTGACAGCAACCGCGCGGTCGATGTGAGCGAGCGCCACGACCTGGCCATTGTCGCCGACCGGACGGCCGGCTGCTCGGTCGGACGGTCGTCCACTTTCGCGCTATGGTCGGCCACGTCCACCGGCACGGTCGCCCTGTGTGTCCGGTCGGATACCCGTGGCCAGCACCAATGGCCGTCGCGGCGCCCGCCGCCCGGGGCGGCGCTGACGCGTAGAGCCGGAAATCCGACAGTGCCGGATTGCGCAGCCGGCGCCCTTGACTTCACCCGGGACATCCGCGCCGGTAAGCACCGGGTGCCGGTCGCGCCCCGCAGAACCACCGCCCCGGCCGTCGACAGCGCCCGACCACATCATCCCGGGCGCCCGGGAGCGCGGGCGCCCCCGCC
>DASVVF010000094.1:0-4073 GCA_036386695.1 Catenuloplanes sp.
CGTCGCGTTCCTCGCGCTGCCGCTGGTGGTCCGGCGGCTCACGCCTGGGATGCTCGGATGACGTCCGCACGGCGGTCACCCGTCGCCGATGGTGGCGATGAGGTCGCCCTCCTGGAGCACCTCGCCCTCGACGACGTGCAGCTCGCGGATGGTGCCCGCCTGCTCGGTGAGGACGGGGATCTCCATCTTCATCGACTCCAGGATGACCAGGGTGTCCCCCTCGGCCACGGAGTCGCCGGCGGTGGCGACGACCTTCCAGACGTTGGCCACCATCTCGGCGCGGATCTCCTCGGCCATGGTGCTGCCCCTCCTCGTCGGCGCGGTACGTAACCCGGCGCGGTACACGTGACGACGTATCCAACCACGCCCGGGCGCGGCGTGTGGGTTTCCCGCGCGGCCGGGACGCAACATCGGGTGCTCCCGGGCGGTCCGGCGGACCCGGGCGGCCGCCGCGACCGGGCGGGCCTGCCGGTCGTCGGCCGGTGGGCGACTACCATCGACGCCGACGACCTGCGATGGACAACCTGTGACGGACGGAGTACGGCATGGCCAAGAAGGCCCGTAAGAAGAAGGCCCGTAAGAAGAACGCGGCGAACCACGGCAAGCGCCCCAACTCCTGAGGGCAACCGCACCGCGTCGCCGACGGTTCCGGGGAAGCTTTCCCGGAACCGTCGGGACGCGCCGCTTTCCCGGAACCGTCGGGACCCGCCTCGACGCTCAGTCCGGGAGGAACTCCCGCGAGTCGAGCTCGATGACTACTTCGCTCAGCCGCAGGCGCAGCCGGTCGCGCAGTTGCCGGGGGGCGGTCTCGGCGCCGCAGCACCGGGCCACCAGGGCCTTCACCTCATGCTCGATGCCGTACTCGCGCAGACACGGCGAGCACTCGTCGAGGTGGTGCCGGATCAGCTCACGCCGTTCGTCGGCGCACTCCAGGTCGAGGTACAGGTAGACCTCGGCGAGGACCTCTCCACAGTCGGTCTCGTGCGGTTCACCACAGCTCACGGGGGCTCACACCTCCTGCGTAGCGGTGGCGTCGGACTCGGGGGTCGTGGCGAAGCCGCGCTCGACGGCGTAGTGCTCGAGCTGCTTACGCAGGTTGCGCCGACCCCGGTGCAGCCGCGACATCACGGTGCCGATCGGCGTGCCCATGATGTCGGCGATCTCCTTGTACGAGAAGCCCTCGACGTCGGCCAGATACACCGCGAGCCGGAAATCCTCCGGCAGCTGCTGCAGCGCGTCCTTGATGTCGCTGTCCGGCAGCCGGTCCAGCGCCTCGGTCTCGGCCGAACGCAGCCCGCTGGAGGTGTGTGACTCCGACTCGGCGAGCTGCCAGTCCGAGATCTCCTCGGTCGGCGCCTGCACCGGTTGACGCTGCCGCCGGCGGTACGAGTTGATGTAGGTGTTGGTGAGGATGCGGTACAGCCACGCCTTGAGGTTGGTGCCCTCCTCGAACTGGTGGAAGGCGGAGAACGCCTTGAGGAACGTCTCCTGCACCAGGTCCTCGGCGTCGGCGGGGTTGCGGGTCATCCGCAGGCCGGCCGCGTACAACTGGTCGATGAACGGCAACGCGTCGCGCTCAAAACGCGCGCGGCGTTCATCGATCCGCTCAGTTCGGGTCACCCGTGCGTCTCCCCTCGACCGTCCCGCCGAGGATACGCGTACTGCCCCGTCCACAGTTTCCAAAACCACCGGTGTGCGCACGCTCACCGCGGACAGGTCGGTCGGCGGCTGGACGGCCGGCCAGTCGGGCCCGCCGAGCAGCGTCCGCAACCGTTGGGCCTCCATACCGCTCCGGCCCGTGAACCCAGTATCGGTTCGCACCGAATGTTCCCCTTCCGCTGGCTGCCTTCCAGGCAGTGCAACGGCGGCGGGAGCTGGTGCATTCCGACAGGCAGGGGCCACCCCGGTCCCGGCGTCGCCACCGCCGGGACCGGGAAGGACCTGGGAGGTCGAGGCGGCGTACCCGACCCGATCGCATTCATGCGGGCGGGCGGTGGGCCGTTGCGCGGACCCGGAAGTCCCCAGGAGGTTCCCTGGCTCATCCCGTGCAACGATCCAGCCGCGCGTCGGTGATGCCAGCCGGCCGCCGCCGGGCGGGTCGTCAGCCGGCCCACCCGTGTCCGATCAGCCAGTCGACCACCACGGCGGCCGTGCCGGTGGGGTCCCCGCGCAGGTCATGCCGTTCACCGTGGCGCACCACCACGGTGCGCAGCGGCGCGCCGGCGGGCACCCCGAACGGGTCCCGGTCGCCGTTGACGACCAGGGTCGGCAGCGAGTCGGGTAGTTCGCCGGCCCGGGACCGCTCCGGTCGCCCCGGTGGGTGCAACGGAAAGGCAAGCGCGACCACCGCCACGGCAGCGCAGGACACGGCGGTACGGCAGGCCACCCGGGCGCCGCTGGAGCGACCTCCGACGATGACCGGCGTTGCCGGCCGGTCGCCGGCGAGCGCCCGCACCACCGTCGTCCAGGCCTCGTCGAGGTGGCCGGCGGGGGCCGGGGCGCGCCGCCCGGCGAGCCGGTACGGCTGGGTGACCAGGGCCACCGTCACGGCGGCCGGCACCGCCAGGTCGCGCAGTGCCACCAGGTCGGGTGCGTCGACGTCACCGCCGGCGCCGTGGCCCAGCACGAGCACCGCCCGCGACGGCCCGGGCGGCAGGGTCACTGCCGCCCGGGCGGTTCCGCGGGTCGTGTCGATGTCCCGGATCTGCTGGCGCATCCCGTCATTGTGGATGACGGCGACGCCGCGCCAGCCCGGGTTACCGGCTCATCGGGACGAGCTGCAGCAACCGGCTACACGCCGGCGGTCCGCAACTCTGCTCGACTTGGTCATCCCGCTCGACCTGTGCCCGCCAGGCCATCAGCATCGCCCGGCGTTCCCGCGGCGTGGTGCCGCCCCACACCCCGTGGCAGTCGCCCACGTCGAGCGCCCAAGCCAGGCAGGAGCCCTGTACATCGCAGGTGCGACACACGGCTACCGCTGCTTCGGTCGGCTCGTTCGGTGCCGGAAAGAACGTTTCCGGGTCGACGCTCTGGCACACCCCGCGGGTGCGCCAGGCAGGATCGAATTGCCGCTCACTCAATGCGCGGAGCAGCCTGGGGTCGCGTCGTGCAGCAGCGACCTCATGCGGGCGTGGCATACGCGCCCGTGTCATCCACCCACCTCCCCCGTGGGGCCGGCAAACGTCTGTGGGTGTCGCCCGCACGGTGCGAACCGACGCCCACTGCCGGCGCTGGTTTCTATCGCACCAGCGACGTGGGAGACAAGGGGTTTCGTCAATCCTGCCGGAAAGTTGAGTGGTGAGTTCACCACAAAGAACAGCGAATCGGGCGTGCAGGGTTATCGATATTCACCGTCAGAACAGGGTCGGTGACACCACTTCCGGGACGGTTTCCAGCGGCTGCGCGGCGATCAGCGAGGGCCCGTCGTTGCGTACGTCACCCACCGCCGGACCGACCGGACGGATCTCGACGGCGGCGAGCACCGGCTTCGGCGGCGGGGCCAGCAGCGCCGCGCTGTCGTCCGCACCGGCCAGCCACTGCGCCCAGCGGTGCGGCGGCACGATCAACGGCATCCGGTCGTGCACCTCGGCCAGCGACCCACGGGCCGCGGTGGTCACCACACTGCACGTGGTCAGCGGATCCGGGTCGGAGCCCCAGGTCGACCACAGACCGGCGAAGGCGAGCACCGAACCGTCCATCGGGGTCATGAAGTACGCCTGCCGGCGGCCGTCGCGGCGGACCCACTCGTACCAGCCGTCGGCCGGGACCAGGCAGCGGCGGCGGGCGAACGACGACCGGAAGGCCGGTGTGCTGGCCACCGTCTCAGCCCGGGCGTTGATCATGCGGGCGGCGCCCCGGGTGTCGCGGGCCCAGTGCGGCACCAGGCCCCACCGGGCCGTGACCAGCACCCGAGCGCCGCGACGCTGGGACATCCGCACGATCGGCACCGGGTCGGTGGGCGCGACGTTGTAGTCGACCAGCGATCCGCCGGCCTCGTCGTACGACTCGAACAGCGCGCTCAGGTCCGCCGCGCTGCGCGTGGTCGCGTACCGTCCGCACATGGCCCACACGGT
>DASVVF010000095.1:0-2099 GCA_036386695.1 Catenuloplanes sp.
CTGCTGGTCGCTGACGCGGTGCACCTGGTGGTACATCTCGGCTTCGCCGAGAACGGCCGGCGGGTGATCACGTCGGTTAGGGAGGTACTCGACGCCGACGGCGTCACCGTGGCGTCCAACGAGATCTTCAGGCCGGGCCGCGCCGGTCGTGCCGTGCCGGGCTCGCCGCTGTCGTCGGCGCTGCTGTCGGTGTTGACCGCCCACGGGTTCGACCCGGGCCTGTTGGACGACGCCCGCGCCGCCGGTGACGGGGGGTGGTCCTGGTGACCCTCACCGTGCCCCTCGCGGCGTTGCTGGGGCTGGGAACCGCGCTCGGGGCGGTGTTGGTGGCCGCCGGTCTTGCGGGCCGCCAGGATGGCCACCCGGACCTCGACCCCGGGCCTGGAGCGTTGTCGAGGTTCACCGGCGGCAGGCAGCCGGTCGAGCGCCGCCGGGTCGCGGCCTGTGTGGCGGTCGGGCTGCTCGTGGCGGTGGTGACCCGCTGGCCGGTCGCCGCCGCCCTCGCCGCCGGGGCGGCGTGGGTGCTGCCGGACATCCTCGGCCCGGACCGCCACCACGCCCGGCGGGTGGCCCGCATCGACGCCATCGCCACGTGGACCGAGGCGCTACGCGACAACCTGTCCGGCGCGGCCGGGTTGGAACAGGCCATCACCGCCAGCGCCATCGAGTCACCCGAGCCGATCCGTGAGGAGGTGACCCGGTTGGCGACCCGGCTGCGGCGCGGGTGGCTCCTGCGTGACGCGTTGCGGGCCTTCGCAGCCGAGCTGGCCGACCCGACCGCCGATCTGGTGGTGGCCGGGTTGCTGATGGCCGCGAAGGGCAACGCTGGTCAGCTCGGGGAAGTCCTCGGCGAGCTGGCGGTGTCGGCGCGCAAGAAGGTCGCCGTGCGGGAACGGGTAGCCGCCGGGCGTAGACGCAACCACACCTCGGCGCGGGTCATCGTCGGCGCCACCCTCGTCATGGCGGTGGGCCTGGTGGTCCTCAACCGCGGCTACCTCGCCCCGTTCGACACCGCCACCGGGCAGCTCGTGTTGCTCGCCGCCGGGGCGCTGTTCGGGTTCGCGTTCTGGTGGCTCGCCAGACTCACCCGCGACGCCGAAACCGCCCGCGTGCTGGGTGGTGTCGCTGCTCCCAGCGACACCGACACTGAGGCGGTGCGGTCATGATCGGCTCGGTGTTGCTCGCCGGACTCGGCACCGGCCTGGGGTTGTGGTTGATCGTGGTGGGGCTGTTCCCGCGCCCGCCACGCCTGGACACCCTGCTCGACAATCCGCACGGGCTGACCCCGCTGGCCGAGCCCGAGACCACGCCGGGTTGGTCGAGTCGGTGGGGGCGGCCCGCCGTGCGGTGGCTGCACCGCCTCGGACTGCCCACCGCCGGCACCCGCCGGGATCTGGCGACTCTCGACAAGCCGGTCGACGCCCACCTCGCTGAGCAGGCCACCGCCTGCGTGTTCGGCCTGTTGCTGCCCCCGGTGGGCGCAACCCTGTTCGCCTTCACCGGGATCACGACCGGGGTGGCGCTGCCGGTCGGGGCGTCGCTGCTGCTCGGCGCGGCGGGTTTCCTCGTGCCGGAGGCAGCGGTGCGCAGCGAGGCGGCCAAGCACCGGGCGGCGTTCCGCGACGCGCTCAGCTCGTTCCTCGACCTGGTCGTCATCAGCCTGGCCAGCGGGTCCGGCGTGGACCAGGCCCTCGACGAGGCCGCCTCGGTCGGCAGCGGCCCCGCCTACGCCGAGCTGCGCTACGCCCTGACCGAGGCCCGCCTCTCGCGGGTACCGCCCTGGGACATCCTCGCCATCCTCGGCCGCCGCATCGCCCTACCGGAGCTGCAGCAACTCGCCGCGACGGTCGGGCTGGCCGGCACCGAAGGCGCCAAGGTGCGCGCGTCGCTGCGCTCCCGTGCCGCCGCGCTACGCGACCGGCAACTCAGCGACGCGGAGGGACAGGCCAACGCCGCGACCGAACGCATGGCACTACCCACCGTCGCCCTGTTCGGCGGCTTCATGATCTTCCTCGGCTACCCGGCGATGGCCACCGTCCTCGGCGGCTTGTAGGAGGAGGTCCGCTCGCCATCACGTTGACCTAACACCCACCCGAAGG
>DASVVF010000096.1:0-2646 GCA_036386695.1 Catenuloplanes sp.
AGCATGGAATGGGATACGGTTCCCACGGGCGCGGTCCAGCGCCGATCCGTCGGGTCCCTGGAGGAACTGGCTCCGTGCTCATCCCATCGACCCCCGGCCCGGCACGGTGCGCCGGGCGCGTCGGCGCGGTCGCGGCGATCACCATCGCCGTCGTGCTGACCGGTGCCGCCGCACCCGCCGCCGCTGAGCTGACCGGTTCCGCCGCACCCGCCGGGCATCATCCCACCACCGGCACCGTCGGGCCGGACACCACCACCGCCGAGCCGGACCCCACCACCACCGCCGAGCCGGACCCCACCACCACCGGCTGGCCGGAGACGACCACCGTCGGCCCGGATGCGGCCGTCGTGGTGCGGGCCCGGGCGACGGTGACGGTGACCGGGCGGGCCTGGGAGGATCGCGACCGCGACGGCGTCCAGGACACCGGCGAACCCGGGATCCCCGGTCTACCCGTCGCGTTGATCAGCGGTGATCTGGTCGCCGTCGGCCCGGACTCGACCGAGGCCAGCCCGGATGCGGCGACCCAACGCCGACGCCTGCGGGCGGCGCTCGGCGGTCATCGCGCGTCCGGGGTGTCAGCCGCCCGGGAAGCCACGGTGCGGGAGACCACCACCGGCGCCGACGGCGGATACGGCTTCCCCGGTGTGCCGACCGGAACGCTGATGGTCGCGCTGAGGGCCGGCCCGCTGAACGGGTCGGGCGAGATTCCCGTGGCGGTCTGGACGTTCAGCCCGCGCGGCGCCGGGACCGATACCACCAGGGACTCCGACTTCGCGCCGTTCGAGTTTCCCGGCCAACCGACCATCGCCGGGTTCTCCGACCAGCTGGTGGCCGCCGCGGGGACGCCGGTGGACCTCGACGCCGGCCTCTACCGGGGCGGCGGGACCCTGCCGGTCACCGGACGGCGGGCCTGGGTGACCCTTTCCACCGGCGCCGTGTCGGTCGTCATCGGCCTGACCTTGGTCCGGGTCGGTGGCCGCAGGCGGCTCACCTGACGATCGGTCAAGGTCCGGCCGGACCGGGTCCCGGGGGCGCCCGGATCCACAGTGGGCCACTGCCGTCCGCCGGCCGCCGCGCTGCCCGTCCGGTCGTGCCGGCGGTGACCTACCCGGGTACGCCGGAACTGTGTCCGGCCGGGTCACCCAGGCCGGCGCGGAGCCCAGCGTCGCGATCGGACGGGAAGAACCGTTCGACGACCCGGGCTGCCGCGTGCCCGTCCTCGAGGTGGCAGAACCGCTCCCGGAAGGCGGCGTACGCCTGCGCGTACCGGGACCGCACCGTTGCCAGGTCGGCCAGGGCGTCGATGACCTCGGCGCTGGTCGGCAGCAACGGTCCCGGAGCGTGCGTGTCGAAGTCGAAGTAGAAGCCGCGCAGAGTGTCCCGGTAGTGCGCTAGGTCGTAGGTGTAGAACAGCAGGGGTTTGCCGGTGATGGCGAAGTCGAACATCGCCGACGAGTAGTCGGTCACCATGGCGTCGGCCGCGAGGTAGAGGTCGCTGATGTCCGGATGGAACGACACGTCGCGCACCCGTGGGCGGTCCACCGCGGGGAGTTCGGCGGACACCAGGAAATGGACCCGCAGCAACAGGTAGACGTTGTCGCCCAGCCGTCGGGTGAACTCGTCCAGGTCCAGGTGCAGCGAGAAGTCCTGCCGGCCCTGGGCGTCGAGGATGTCGTCGCGCCAGGTCGGGGTGTACAGCACCACCGTGGCGTCCTCGGGGATCCCGAACTCGGCCCGGACCCGGGCCCGGGTCCGGTCCCGGTCCGGTCCACTGAGGACGTCGTTGCGGGGGTACCCGGTTTCGGCGACGTCGCCGGTGAATCCGAACGCCCCGCGCAGCAGCGGGGTGCTGGGCCGGTTCGGCGACAGTAGGTAGTCCCAGCGGCGAACGTCCTCGGTGAGGTACGCCACCCGCCCCGGTGGTGCCCACAGGGAGTCGAAGTGGATGTGCTTGAGCGGCGTGCCGTGCCAGGTCTGCAGGTACACCGCGCCTGGGGCCTTCTGCCAGTCCAGCTCGATGTGGGTGTTGGACACCACCACGTCGGCGGACTCAAGCTCGCGGATGCATCGCTCGCTACCGAACTGGACGGTCTCGACGCCGGCCGGGAACCCATGGGCGTGCGCCGGGTCCGCCAGCCACACGTGCCTACCGGGATGGCCGCTACGCACGAGCTCTTCGTAGATCGCCCGCGGGTTGTCGGAATACCGTCCGCTGTAGCTGTTATGGACGAATTTCACCCGAAACCTCCCATCCCCCTGCCGCGTGCCAACTCCCGATCAGCGCCAGGTTAGTCGTAACTGAAGCCGCGATGACAATACAATGACGGATCTTGAAAATCTCAGAGCGTTTTTCGGGTTTGACCCGGTGATCTAGAGGGAAGTCCGCAACCCCAATCCGGGGGCCCGAACCCGTGGCCTCCGCCCGATCCGGCGTCGTCCCACAAGGACGGGCCAAGGAAGGCGTCTCTTGGTAAGCCACGAGTGCACCCACGCGCCATGGTTCCCGCCGCCACCCCCGGCGCGGCCGAGGACGCAGCCGTGACCACGGCCCCGTACCGCGCCAGGTCGGGTGCCCGGCGACTCAACAACCGAAACCTTTCCGACCTCGGTGGGCGGATCGACCTGCCGGGCTTCGACCGGGCGGCC
>DASVVF010000097.1:0-4530 GCA_036386695.1 Catenuloplanes sp.
GGCGGCGCTGCCAATGGGGTTGATGAGTACGGCGTCGTTGTAGAACCGGGCGCCGGCCTGCTCGTGCGCGTCGATGGTCAGCGGAATGAGGCCGCGCAGCATCCCGCCGGAGTTGCGGACCTCGCCGACAACCCAGGTGGCGAACCGGTCGGGGGCCAGCCGGTCCACGGTTGCGGCGATGATGGCCCGGTACGCGGCGGCGAACTTCGGCCAGCGCATGGCGGACAGGTCGCCGGGGTGGTCGGAGTAGCGCTCAAGGTTGTGGTACGGCGGGCAGGTCAACACGTAGTCGTACCCGCTGACCGGCAGCGTCGGCAGCAGCTCGGCGGCGTCGCCGTGCAGCCATGTCACGGTGCCGACGAGCAGGTCGCGGGCAGCCCAGTCGTCGGCCTGGTCGCGGTTGGCGGCGATCTGCTCGCCGGACAGGTCGATGCCGGTGTACTGGTAGCCGAGGTTCGCGGCGACCAGGCCGCGCACGGAGCCACCGGCGAACGGGTCCAGCACGCGCCCGGTGGGCGGGCAGAACCAGGTGTACGCGGCTTCGGCTAACACGGGGTCGAATGTGGACAGGCCACCGATGTGGCCGAAGATGTCGGCGCCCGATGCGTGCGACAGGTTGAAGGTGGAGACGTGTTCGCGGCCCCGGCGGCTGTCGAGTCCCGTGTCGAGCCAGGTTCGGCGGCGTTGCCGCCAGGGGCCGGTGTCGGTGCGGATCACGGAAAACGGCCGGATGCCGTGCAGGTGCAGCGGCGCCGGGTCCGGGGTGTGGCCGATGCTGAACAGCTCGCGCACCGTCACCCCCAGCGGAAAGGGTGAAGCCCCGGGCGAGTGATTCGCTCCGGGGCTTCCTGGCCTCAGTGACAGTGCACCAACGTGATCCCTATGATCTCCCCTTCATGTCAACCGATCAACGGATTTACGCCAGTGCCGCTCGACGTCGTCGGGGTGGTAGTAGGTGCGGCCCTGGTAGGTGTAGCGGCGCCACTTGCGCCGGTACGCCAGCCGGTAAACGGCGGCCGGTGGCCGGTCGAGCAGCGCGGCGGCCTCGTCGGCGGCCAGCCAGGTCGGGGCGTTCACGCGGCGATCCGGCGGCGGGTCCTGCGGCGGCGCCGCAGGGTGATCCACTGCGCGACGGGCCACTCGTGGGCGGGTTCGGTGTCGCAGTAGATCGCGGACGGGCGGGGGTTGTCCGGGTCGCGCAGGACGGCGGTCATCGTGCCGGGGCACTCGCCGGTGGCGCACTCCCCGACGGTGATCCGGCGGGCGGGGTTGGGGTAGGCGGCGCGGCGGGCGGTGTGGACCAGCTCCGCGACCTCGTCGCAGGTGTCCCCGGCGGCGGGGTAGGCGGCGAGCCAGTCGACGCAGCCGCGCAGGTAACCGGCGACCGCATCGACGGTGCGCGGCGGCGGGGTGCCGCCCCGCTTGTCGATGACCAGGTCGGCCCAGGAGATCAGGATGGTGGCGATGTCGTCGCGGGCGGCCACCGTGACCGGGTTGATCGGCAGGCCGGGGCTCGTGCTGCCCGACACCTTCTCCCCGGCGGCAGCGGCGGCGGGGGTGAGCATGGTTTCCAGCTCGGCGTACCAGGCGGGCAGCTCGTCAAGGTGGGCGGCGAGCCAGTCGCGGCAGGGCCAGCACAGCCGCAGCCCCGGCGCAGCCGCGCGCGGGGCGAGGTCCCCGGTGTCGGGGTCGGTGGCGCAACGGGGCGACTCGCACAGCGGCGTGGACCTCATCGAGTGGCCTCCTTGGCGTCGGTGGTGGTGAGTGGTTCGCCGTAGCCGGCCAGCCGCAGCAGCCGGCGCAGCGCGCCGTGCGGAACAATCGCGGGCCAGTCGTCCACGGTGGCCGGGCCGTAGCCGTCCGGGCGGACGATCAACACGGGTACGTCGGCGCGGGCGTTGCAGGTGGTCTGGCGCAGCCAGCCGGTCAGGTCAAGGTCGCGGCGGGCCTTGATTTCCGCGCCGATGCCGGGGGTTCCGGTCATGTCACGGCCAGGTGCCCCGGCGCCGACCGGTTCGGCGTAGGGCCAGCCGTCGGCCTTCCATGCGGCGGCGACGATGCGCTGTGTTTCCGCGCCGCGCCGAATGCGGTGGGTGCTCACTGGTGATTCCTCCCCGTGGGTGCTCAGTACGGCGGTTCGGTGTGCTCGGCCACCAGCGGCGGCGCGGGCAACGGCTTGCGGTGTTCGGGCGGCACCGGGTGTCCGCAGCGGTGGGCGATCAGGACCGGGTCGCCCAGGTGGTCCCGGTCGCCGTCGCGGTGCACCAGCTCCCCCCGGGCGAGGGTGTAGGTGGCGCGGCCGGACAGGACGGCGGCCAACTCCCCGGCGGCGGTGACCGGGACCGGGTCGACGTGGACCGGGACACCTTCGGTGACGCCGGTCAGCAGCAGCGCCGGGCAGCGCGGGCAGCGCCGCAACCCGACGCGGCGGGTGATGAGGTGCTCGGCCATCAGCCGGCCCGCCGGGGCGTGGTGGTGGGGTGCGGGAACCGCTGCCCCCTCTGTAGAGGGGGGTGGCAGCGTGATTTCCCCGGCGCGTGATTTTCGTGATTTCCCGCGTGGTTTCCTGACCAGGGCAAACACCCGGGCCGTGATTTCGCCGTGGCGGGCGTGAACGCTGCCCGGCGCGCGGGTGCCGTGATTTACCGCGTGAATTACCGGCAGGGGTGATCACTGGTCGTCTCCCATCGTGGGCGTATAGGTGAGGGCGGGCAGGTAGCGGGCGGTGTTACCGCGCCCACGGCCGCCCCCTTCGCGGCGCAGCACCTTCGCGTCGACCAGGCCATCGAGCTTGCGGCGGGTCTTCTCGATCTCGCTGGGCGTCGGGCTCTCGGTGGTGAACAGGGCGCACGCGGCGTCCACGGCGGTGATGCCGGAGGCGCAGCGGCGGGCCAGCTCCACCAGGTCCACGGACTGGTACACCTCGGTCCGCCCGGTCGGGTGGTCGTGCAGCAGCCGCAGCGGCCCCACCTCCTCGGCGGGTTGCTTGCGGTGGTGCAACTCCACGACGGGGTCACCGGCGGCGCCCCACAGCAGCAGGACGGAGCCGGCCCCGGCGGTGAGCCACACGGAGCCGTACACGTCGGCCAGGCTGTCCGGCTTACCGCCGTTGGGTCCGCGCTTGACCTGGTGATGCAGCTCCACCACCTCAATGCCGTTGACCAGCGTCTTTTGCCGCGCCCGGTTGTACGCCGCGCCGACCTCGTCATCGGTCAACCCGATGGCGGCGTCTTTGACGGAGTCCACGACGACGGTGTCCGCCCCGGCGGCCTGGCACATGGCCAACAGGCAGTCGGTGCGCTTGGCCATGTCAAACGGCGGCGGGCCTTCCCACACGGTCAACCGCTGATCGAGCAAGTCACGCTCGTCGGGGTGGGTGAGCCGACGCATCGCGCGGGCGGCCTGCGCCGGGCGGTCCATCGCCAGGTACAGCACCCGGCCCGTACCCGGTTGCACCGGCCAGCCGAGAACCTGCGTGGCCAACCCGACGCGGGCGCGAATGAGTTGCTGGGCGAGGGTGGTCTTGCCGACGCCCTGCGGGCCGACCAGCATCAACGCCTCGCCGGTGGCCCACAACACCTCGTTGCCCACACCCCACACGGCCGGCGTCGTTTCCGGGGTGTCGAGCACCCAGGCGCCGCCGGGCCGCAGCCGGGCCAGCGGGTTCTCCTGCTCCTGGGCGGCCTCCGCGCCATGCTCGGCCGGGTCGGGTACGGCGGCCAGGTGCCGGGCGGCGATCTGCGCGGCCAGGGTGCGCGGGTCGGTCATGACACGTTCCCGGCGCGCAGCCCGGATGCGATGGTGGCGCGGATCTCCCCGGGCCTGAGGCCGGCGTGGGTCGCGGCCTCGGTCAGCGCCGACACCACCGACCCGCGCGGGGCGTCGCGGTCACGGATCAGCTCAGCGGCCTTGTACGCGGCCCAGTTCAACGTCGCGTTGCGCTGGCCCTGCGGCGCCTCCATCACCACCCGCAGCAGCCCGGCCAGCCGGCCCGCCGGGTCGCTCGGCGCGGTGAACGCCCCGACCGTGCCCGGTGATGCCGGGGCGGCCAGCGGACGCGGTGGCGGCGGCGGGTCCTTGAGCAGCCGCACGGTCAGGCGCGGGTGCAGCGCGGTCGGCCGGTGGTCGTGCCGCCCGTCGATCCACCGGTACGGGCGCCCGGAACGCGGGTGCCGGGACGGGGCGGCGACCACGTACCCGCCATCGGCCTTGATGTCCACGCCCGGCCCGAGCAGTCCGGCGGCGGACTTCACCGGGGCGCCGGGGTGGGCGTAGAACAGGTGCAGCCCACCGGTACCCGTCTCGACCATCAGCGTGCCGGGCAACAGCCGTTCGGCGTCCAGGGCGGCGAGGGTGTCGTACCCGCCGTTGCCCGGGTCGACGTCGATCACAACCAGGCCGGACGGAGCGCCGGTGCGGATGGCCAACAGACCGGTGCGGTGCCGGTCCACCATCGCCCGGATACGCGCCGGGTCGCGGGTGGCGGCGTAAAACCCGTGGCAGGTCAAGCAGGCACATCCTTCCCGGTCG
>DASVVF010000098.1:0-5278 GCA_036386695.1 Catenuloplanes sp.
CCGTGCCGCCGTGGGCGTACGCCGGCGCGTGGGTGGCGCCGTATCTGCCGGTCGCCGTGCTCGCCGCGGTGGCGCTGCGGCAGGGGTATCTCAGCGGGCGGGCCGGCACCCGGGCGGTGCGCCCGGACGAGCGGGCCGGACTGCGCCGCCGGTTCTGGGGCTTCACCGGTCCCCGGGCGGTGGCCAGCGTGGCGCAGCTCGCCCTGCAACGCGTCGACGTGCTGCTGGTCGCCGCCCTCAGTGGACTCGCCCCGGCGGCGGTGTACGCGGTGGCCGGGCGGTTCGTGGTGCTGGGGCAGTTCGCCAACCAGGCCATCTCGCAGGCCGTCCAGCCCCGGCTGGCCGAGGCCCTGGCCGTCGACGACCGCGCCGGCGCGAACAGCCTCTACCAGACCGCCACCGGCTGGCTGGTGCTGGCGACCTGGCCGCTGTACCTGATGGTCATCACGTACGCGCCGGTCTATCTGGGGTTGTTCGGCGAGCGGTACCGCTCCGGCGCCGCGGTGGTGGTCGTACTGGCCTGCGCGATGCTGTTCGCCACCGGCTGCGGGATGGTCGACATGGTCCTGGCGATGGCCGGGCGCACCCGCTGGAACCTGGGCAACGTGCTGATCGCGCTCACCGTGACCGTGCTGCTGGATCTGGCGCTGATCCCCCGCTACGGCGCGCTGGGCGCCGCCATCGGCCTGGCCGTCGCGGTGGTGGTGAACAACCTGCTGCCGCTGCTGCAGGTCGGGCGGGCGTTGGGACTGCACCCGTTCGGCGGCGGCACGGTCACCGCGGCCGGCCTCGCGCTGGGCTGCTTCGGCGTTCTGCCGCAGCTGGTCGCCGCCGTCACCGGCACCGGCCCGGCCGGTCTGCTGGGCGCGCTGGCCCTCGCCCTACCCGCCTACCTGGCCGGCGCCCGCCGGCTGCGTTACCCCCTCGCCCTTGACTCGTTCAGCCAACTTCGCAGGAGGAGAGCACGTTGAGCACCGACTACACGCAGGTCTTCCAGGACACCGACGCGGTGGAGAAGTACGAGAACGTCGTCTACGCCCCGGACAGCTACGCCTCGGCGATCAACCGCCGGCAGCGCGCGTACCTGCGCGCGCTGGTGGCCCGCTCGTTCCCGTCCCGGCGGCCGGTGCAGCACGACTTCGCCTGCGGCACCGGACGGGCGATCCGCACCCTGCACGGGGTGGTCCGGGCGGCGCACGGCTACGACACCTCGGCGGAGATGCTGGCCAAGGCGGCTGAGCTGGGTTCCGCCGCCCAGCTGCACCAGGTGCCGGCGACCGGTCCGGTGCCGCGGCCGGCGCCGACCGACGCACCGGCGGTGGTGACGATGTTCCGGTTGCTGCTCAATGTGGACGCCGGGGTGCGCGACCGGGCGTTGGCGTTCGCGGCGCTGGCCCTGCCGGACGCCGACGCCGGGCTACTCGTGGTGGAGAACCACGGCAACCGTCGTTCGCTGCGGCACCTGCGGGCCCGCCGGCACAGCGGTCAGCGGTGGTTCGCCGAGCTGTCCCACGCCGAGGTGCTGGACCTGCTGCGCCGGCACGGGTTCGAGTTGGTGGAGCGGCGCGGCTTCTCGATGGTGACGCAGGCCTGGTACGACCGGCGTTGGCTGCGCCCGCTGGCCAGGTTGCTCGACGGCGTCGGGACCCGGATCCCCGGCGCGGCCGCCTTCGCCGTCGACGTGGTCTACGTCGCCCGCCGCACCGGCACCGCATGAGCGAGTGCACCGAGCGCAGCGAGGGCCGCGAGCGTATGCCCCAGAGGCACCGCGTGAGCCGGACGCGTCGGACGCGGCTCGTCCTGGCAGCCGCGGCGGCGCTGCTGGGCGGCTGTTCCTCGACCCCCGAGCCGGCTCCCCGACCGTCGCCGACGCCGTCGCCGTCACCGCGCTTCGACGCGCCCCCGGTGGCCGTGGCGACGAACCCGGGACCGTTCCGGGCCGGTCCGGTGGTGGCCCCGACGACCGGCGCCTACCTGGGTGCCTGGGCCAGGCCGCAGGAGCTCACCCAGGAGGGCCGGCTGGCGGCGATCGGCGAGCTGGAGGAGGATCTGGGCCGCCCGTTGGACATCGTCAACACCTACCGGCGCTTCGACGAGCCGGCCGGCACGGAGTCCGACCACGAGTTCGTCGCCCAGGGGGTCACCCTGATGATCAGTTGGGCGTCCGCCGACACCCGGGCGGTGGTCAGCGGGCAGCACGACAAGCTGATCCGGGCCCAGGCCCAGCGGGTCAGGGCGATCCGCGCACCGGTGCTGCTGCGGTTCCGCTGGGAGATGGACCGGCCGAACCTGCGCGCCACGATGTGGTCGCCGGCGGACTACATCGCCGCCTGGCGGCACGTGCGGGCGATCTTCGCCGCGGAACGGGTGGGCAACGTCTCCTGGGTGTGGTGCCCGACGGCGGAGGGCTTCGTCCGCGGCGACGCGCCGGCGTTCTACCCCGGTGACGACGCCGTCGACTGGACCTGCGTGGACGTGTACGCCGGCAACGTCTTCCGACCGCTGGGTGAGCTGATGGGCCCGTTCCTGACCTGGGCGGCGCAGCGCCCCAAACCCATCGTGGTGGGTGAGTTCGGGGTGGCCCGGGCGTGGGGTCCGGACGGTCGGGCGGCCTGGCTGCGCGACGCCGCCCGGGTATTCAAGGCCAACCCGCAGATCAAGGCGGTTGCCTATTTCGAGTCCGATCCGGACGGCAACGGGCCGCGCCAGCAGTTCCAGCTATCCGACGACCGCACGGCGATGAAGGCGTTCACCGAACTGACCCGTGATCCGTACTTCCGGCCCCGTCGCCCGCCCCGCTGAGCCGCCCGCCTCCTGACGCCCTGCGGTGGGGGGCGTCAGGGGCGGCGGGCGGTGGCGCTGGTGGCGAGCAGCCGCAGCGCGTACGGGGCGTCGTGGCGCAGGTACCGCCCGGCCAGCCGGCGCGGTTCGCTGCCCAGCCGGTGGGCCCATTCCAGGCCGGTGCGCTGCATCCACCGCGGCGCCCGGTCCTGGTCCCCGGCGACGAAGTTGACCGCGGCGCCGCAGCCGATGAACCAGGCGTTGGGCAGCCGCTCGCGCAGTTGGGTGATGACCCATTCCTGCTTGGGGAAGCCGAGCCCCACGTAGACCATGTCCGGACGGGTGGCGACCACCTGTCGGCAGGCGTCGGCGAACCGGGCGGTGTCGCGCTCGAAGCCGTACCCGGGGCTGTGGCAGCCGGCGATGCGCAGTCCAGGGCAGGCGGCGGCCAGCCGGCCGGCGGCCCTGGTGGCGCCGTCGATGTCGCCGTCGCGGCCCGGGGTGCCGCCGAGGATGAAGACCGAGCGGGCGTCGTGCCCGAGACCGCGCGACAGCGACCAGACGAGGCTGGAGCCGGCAACCCGTTCGGGCAGCGGGGTGCCGCTGAGCCGGCTGGCCCAGACCAGTGGCATTCCGTCGGCCACCACCAGGTCCGCCTCGTCGAGGTAGGCGCGTACCCCCCGGTCGACCTGGGCCTGGCGCAGGATGTCGACGTTCGGGGTGATGATCCGCCCGCCGGTGCCCTGATGCAGGGCTTCCCGCACGACGGCGACGACGTCCTCCTCGGTCACCCGGTCGAAACCGGTTCCATCCAGGACAACCCGGCTGAACGCCTCTATCAGTGACACAGCAGCTCCTGACGCCTTGTTCGCTCGTTATACGACCGGAAACGATCGAAGGCGGGGTAAAGTGGCTAAAGTCCTCTTTATAGGTGGATTAGGGCGAAGTGGGACAACTTTGGTCGAACGCCTCCTCGGCGAGCTGCCCGGCGTCCGCGCCCTCGGGGAGGTGGTTCACCTGTGGCAGCGCGACGTCCGCGACGATGAGCGGTGCGGCTGCGGACAGCGCTTCTCCGGCTGCGGGTTCTGGACCTCGGTCGGCGAACGCGCCTTCGGCGGGTGGGACAACCTCGACGTCGCCCGGGTGCTGCACCTGCGGGACACCGTCGAACGCACCCGGTACATCCCCCGGCTGGCCGGCGAGCGGCTGCCGAGCGCCCAACGCGGCGCCGTCGAGGAGTACGCCGGCTACTACTCCGCCCTCTACGCCGCCGCCGCCGAGGTCTCCGGGGCGCGGGTGGTCGTCGACTCCTCCAAACACAGCGCCCTGGCGCACTGCCTGCGCTGGTCGCCCGGGCTGGACCTGCGGGTCGTGCACGTCGTGCGGGACGCCCGTGGGGTCGCGTACTCGTGGACCAAGACGGTGACCCGCCCGGAGGCAGACGACGCCGCGGAGATGACCCGCTACTCCCCCGGCCGCAGCGCCCTGCTCTGGAACGCGCACAACGCCGCGTTCGGACTGTTGGCCCGCCGGGGTGTCCCGGTGCGGCGGATCCGCTACGAGCAGTTCCTCGCCGACCCCCGCGCCGCCCTGCGCGCGCTGGGCGAATTCGCCGGCCTGACCGTCACGGACGGCGACCTTGAGTTTCTCGGCACCGACCACGCCGAGCTGGCGCCCGGCCACAGCGCCGCCGGCAACCCAATGCGCTTCACCGTCGGGCGGGTGCCACTGCGTCGCGACGACGCCTGGGTACGCGCCCTGCCCGGCCCCCAGCGCCGCCTGGTCGGCACGGTGTGCGCCCCCCTGCTGCGCGCCTACGGCTATCCCCTGCGACCGGCCGCCGCCACCGGCCCCCGATCGACGGTCAACAGCCGGTGACCGGCCGTCGACAATCCCCCCGTCAACAGGAGGCCTGATGAACTGGCCGTCAGTCAGCGTCGTGATTCCGACCCGCAACCGCCCGCGGTTGCTGCGCCAGGCCCTGGCCAGCGTGCGTGCCCAGCAGTATCCCGGCCTGCTGCGGGCCGTCGTGGTCTTCGACCAGACCGAGCCGGACTACGGGCTGGCCACCAGCGACGGCCCGCCGGCGCTGGTGCTGACCAACTGGCGCACCCCGGGGTTGGCCGGCGCCCGCAACACCGGCATCCTGTCCGCCGACACCGAGCTGGTCGCCTTCTGCGACGACGACGACCGCTGGGCGCCGGACAAGCTGCGCCGGCAGGTGGCCGCGCTGCTGGCCGAGCCGACGGCCGAGTTCGCCACCTGCGCGATCGAGGTGGAGTACGAGGGCCGCTGCACCCCCCGGCTGGCGCAGCGCACCGAGGTGACCATCGACGAGCTGAGCCGCTCGCGGATGGCCATGCTGCACTCGTCGACGTTCCTGATCCGGCACGCGGCGCTGACCGCCGAGGACGGCATCGGGCTGGTCGCCGAGGACGCCCCGGGCAGTCAGAACGAGGACTGGGACCTGCTGCTGCGGGCCGCCCGCCGGGCGCCC
>DASVVF010000099.1:0-5860 GCA_036386695.1 Catenuloplanes sp.
CGCCCTGGTGACCGCGCACCGCAGCACGGCGTCCAGCTCGATGACGTTGAGTTCGTCGGTGGTCTGGGCGAGTCGCCGCCAGGCCTCCCGCTCCGCGCGGCGCCGCAGCCGGTTGGCCGAGGACAGGTGCAGGGCCCACACGGCGGGGGGCATCGCGATGAGCAGCCGCCGGTCCTGGCCGATGACGATGACGGTCAGGATGCCGAGGAACAGGCTGCTGGCGCGGGACAGGATCCGGGCGTCCCACTCCTTGCGGAGCATCTGCCCCCAGGTGGTGCGGCTCGCGGTGGCGATCACCAGGCTGCCGAGCAGCTCGTCGACCAGCCCGTATCCCACGAAGGCCACGCAGAGCGCGGGCACCAGGGTCAGCAACGACGGGCCGAGGTCGGTGACGGTGAGTCCGGGGTCGGCGGCGGGGGTGGTCGGGTCGATGCCGGTCAGCTTCATCACCCCGGCGGCGACCGTGACGCCGATGACGTCCTTCGCGGTGTTGAAGCTGATCTTCCGGGCGTCCCGCTGGGTCAGGATCTTGGCGGCCAGCACACCGGCGGCGGTGCAGAGCACGGCCCACGGCAGCGGCACCATCGCGATGGTTACCACGACGGCGGCCGAGGTCGAGGAGATCAGGCGGAGCTGGGCCCGTAGCCGGATCTGGACGGCGAGTCCGTTGGCCACCCCGATCAGCGCGATGAGTACGGCGGGGTAGATGGCCAGGACCGGGGGCAGCGGCTTCAGTGCGGTCAGTGACCAGCCGAAGCACACCAGGGCCGTAACGACGACGAGACCGACGAGCAGCCGGAGCTGCTTGTCGGTGCTCTCGTCGCTCAACTGGTCCCCCTCACGTGCCCGGGAACGTCGTGTCCCTGAGAGCATCGTTGCGGATGGACGGTGGGGCGTGTCAACCTGTTGGGCTTCGATCACCGCTCCGGACGGTGGCAGTTCTTAGCCCCAGTCGGTGTCGCGCATTCGCTTCTCCTTCGGATAATGGAGACCCAGCAACGCTTAGTGAAAGCTTGTCTACTGCTTGTTGCGAGTGGTCCGATGTGCCGTCCGGCCGACGACATCATCACAATAGAAACTCGGACGCCGATGGCGAAAGATTGATTTGTCGCTCTATTCGCGAATTGCAACAATCTATCGTGGACCTATTATTTAAGTGACCGAATGGCGACGCTATGCGTTTGCGGGCTCGTTTACCGCACTGATCGGCTACATCGATCCGACGATCGGCTACCGTACACGCCTACCATTGTTTGTCTCTCGGCGGACCGGGCCTGGCCTGCAAGAGTTGCCGATGACGCGGCTATGTCGGCGGGGTAGTCGGCACTGCGACCAGGGCGGCAGCGGGGCGCATGTCGAGGCTCGGTCGAACAATTGTTCTAAGGCCGCCGGAGGGTTGAACAGCAGAACGTCGTATGTTTGCCGGCGCGCAACCCCGTAGTTGCGGTTTCGTCGCGTCCAGCTGGTGCGCCGCCAGCGCGTGTGCGCGTTAACACGCGGCATTCGGGGCCATTCGTTACCGCCCGAGGGCACATCTATACGCTGGGACAGGTGACCGATACGCAAAGACTCACCCACGTTGACGCGGCCGGCGCCGCGCGGATGGTCGACGTGTCCGCGAAGGATGTCACCGCCCGCCGGGCGGTCGCGGCCGGACGGCTGCACACGACCGGACAGGTCATTGATCTGCTCCGTCGCGATGGTCTCCCCAAGGGCGACGCGCTCGCCGTCGCCCGGATCGCCGGGATCATGGGCGCCAAGCGCACTCCCGACCTGATTCCCCTCTGCCACCCCATCGGGCTACACGGCGTCACCGTCGACCTCGTGCTGACCGACACCGCCGTCGAGATCACCGCGGTGGCCCGGACCGCCGACCGGACCGGCGTCGAGATGGAGGCGCTGACCGCGGTGGCCACCGCCGGCCTCGCCCTGATCGACATGGTCAAGGCGGTGGACCCGGCGGCCTCCATCGAAGGCGTCCGGGTGCTGCGCAAAGAGGGCGGCAAGACCGGCGACTGGGACCGTCCGGCGGACCGGCCATGAGCGCGCCCGCAGCGGGCGCCGACACCACGCCGCCGCCCCGGCCGCGCGGCCGGGTACTGGTGGCGTCGAACCGGGCGGCCGCGGGCGTGTACGCCGACACCAGCGGCCCGCTGCTCGTCGCCGGGCTGCGTGAGCTCGGCTGCCAGGTCGACGACCCGGTGGTGGTGCCCGACGGGGAGCCGCTGGCCGAGGCGCTGCGGGCCGCCGTCGCCGACGGCGTCGACGTCGTGCTCACCAGCGGCGGTACCGGCGTCACGCCGACCGACCGCACTCCCGAGATGACCGGCCCGCTGCTCGACTACGAGATCCCCGGCATCGCCGAGGCCATCCGGGCGCACAGCCGCACCACGGTGCCGACCGCCGTGTTGTCCCGCGGGCTGGCCGGGGTCGCCGGCCGTACCCTCGTGGTCAACCTGCCGGGCTCGACCGGTGGGGCCCGCGACGGGCTGGCGGTGCTGCGGCCGATCCTCGCGCACACCATCGATCAGCTGCACGGCGGAGACCACCGTGGGTAGGACGATAGGCTCGCGGCGTGAAGGCTGAGACCGCCGCCGCGGCCCCGCCCGCCGGCACGCCGGTGGACTGGGAGCGCGCCCGGCAGCTGGCGTACCGGGCCGGCCTGGACGCCGCCCCGGCCGGGCGGCCCCGGGCGCTGCCCGACGCCGACGGCCACACCCTCGCCGAGGCTCTGGTGGCGCTGACCGACCTGCCGGCGTTCCCGACCAGCAGCATCGACGGTTGGGCGGTGCGGGGCACCGGACCGTGGCGGCCGACCGGCCAGGTCCTGGCCGGTGGCACCGCTCCCCCGCTGGAGGTCGACGGAACCGCCGTCGAGATCGCCACCGGGGCGATGGTCCCGTCCGGCACCACCGCCATCCTGCGGACCGAGGAGTCGACGGTCACCGGAGCCGGGCTGATCAGCGGCACGCCCCGGGCGCAGCCGGAGTGGCGCAGGCCCGGCGAGGAGGCCAGCCGCGGCGAGCTGATCCTGCCCGCGGGCACCGCGGTCGACCCCGGGGTGATCGGCCTGGCCGCCTCCTGTGGTTACGACGAACTGGTCGTGCGGCCCGCGCCGCGGGCGGCCCTGCTGGTTTTCGGTGACGAGCTGCTCACCGCCGGACCGCCGGGGGCCGGGCGGGTCCGGGACGCGCTCGGCCCGGCCGTCCCGGCCTGGCTGCGCCGGTACGGGGCCACGGTGGCACCGAAGGCCGTCGTCGGCCCGGTCCGCGACACCCTGGCCGCGCACGTCGAGGCGATCCGGGGCGCGCTGGCCCACGCCGACGTGGTCTGCACCACCGGGGGCACCATGCACGGTCCCGTCGACCATCTGCATCCCGCCCTGCGTGAGCTCGGAGCGCGGTACGTGGTGAACACCGTCGCCGTACGCCCCGGGTTCCCGATGCTGCTGGCCCGGGTGCCCGGCCCGGACGGGCGAGCGCGCTTCCTGGCCGGGCTGCCCGGCAACCCGCAGTCGGCGGTGCTGGCGCTGGTGTCACTGGTCGCGCCACTGCTGGCCGGACTGCACGGCCGGCGGCTGCCGGAACTGCCGAAAGTCACCCTGGCCGAGGCCCTGCCCGGCCGCGGCGACCACACCCACCTGGCGCTGGTCCGGCTGGACCCGGTGGAGGGGACGGCGCACCCGACCCGGCACGTCGGGTCGGCGATGCTGCGCGGGCTGGCCGCCGCCGACGGGTTCGCGGTGATCGCCCCCGGGGTCCGCACCGCGTCGGCGGGCGCCCGGGTCCCGTTCGTGCCCCTGCCGCTGCGGAACGGAGAACGAGGATGACCACCGTGCCCACGCCGACCGCACCGATCGTCGCGGTCACCGTCGAGCCACTCGACCCGGCCGCCCACGAACGGGCGGTGGCCGGGGCCCGGGCCGGTGCGGTGGTGTCGTTCCAGGGTGTGGTGCGCGACCACGACCACGGCCGTGGGGTGACCCTGCTGGAGTACGAGGGGCACCCCAGCGCGGCCGACATCCTGCGGGAGGTGGCCGCCGAGATCGCGGCCGACCCGGCGGTCTACGCGGTAGCGGTGTCCCACCGGATCGGCACCCTGGCCATCGGGGACGTGGCGCTGGTGGCGGCGGTGAGCACGGCGCACCGGGCGGCCGCGTTCGCCGCCTGCGCCCGGCTGGTCGACGAGGTCAAAGCCCGCCTGCCGATCTGGAAACGGCAGGTGTTCGCCGACGGCACCGAGGAATGGGTCAACTGCCCCTGAGCCGCCCGGCTCAGCGGGGCAGCCGGCGGGCGGTCGCCGCCGAAGCCACCGCGATCTTGGCGTGCCGACGGCCGCTCTTGACGGCCCGGCGGCCGGTCCGCAGCGCCTGGTTGACCGAGCGCTGCTGCCGGTCCACGAAGTGGCTGGTGCGGTAGCGCAGCCCGGGGCGTCCCTCGGTGTCGGCGGCCGCCAGCAGCAGCCCACCGAGCAGCCCGAGGTTCTTCATGAACTGCACCTCGTGCGCCTGCCGTTCAGGCTGGTCATGGGCCCAGAACGGGTGCCCGGCGACGGTGGTGGGAACCAGCGAGGCGGCGAGCATGGCAGCCGCCGGCCGGCGGAACCTGCCGGTCGCCAGCAGCAGCCCGCCGACCACGCCCACGGCGCCGTTGATGCGCACCAGCGTCCGGGTGTCGGTGGGCAGCCGGGGATCCGTCTTCTCCAGCAGCGGAGTGAGCCGGTCGGTCACCGGCTTGGCGCGCGAGATGAGCGGTTCCGGGTTGGCCAGGGCGCGGGCGCCACTGGCCACGAAGATCGCGCCGAGCAGGGCGCGGGCGGCGCTACGTACAGGTTTCATGGGGGGTGCGTTACCCACAACGGTCGGCTTTTAGACCCGACCGGCGGGGCCGGCGGCGGTCAGCCCGGCTGGGTGCGCAGGTAACGGCCGAAGTGGGGAACGGTGAAGGCGACGGTGCCGCGCTCGCCCGAATAGACCAGACCCTTCTTGATCAGGGCGTCGCGGGCCGGTGACAGGCTCGCCGGCTTGCGGCCCAGAGCGCGGGCGATGTCGGCGGTCGACACCGCCGCGTCCAGGTCCTGGTGCTGCTGGCCGGTGGCCCCGCCCGGGGGGTCGGCGGCCAATGCCGCCATGGTGCGCATGTACTCCCGCTCCGCCGGGGTGGCCCGTTCGAACCGGGCACCGAAGAAGCCAACAGCCAGTTCGGCCTCCGCCTCGGGCGCCGCGACCCGTACGTCGGCGGCGGTCACCGGCGAGCGCGGGGCGTGATCCCAGGTCGCCTTCCCGTACGCCTGCACGAAGTACGGGTAGCCGCCGGACTTCTCGTACAGCAGATCGAGGGCCTTCGGTTCGTACTCGACGTCCTCGCGCCCGGCCGGCGCGCACAGGGCCAGGTCGGCGGCGATCCGGTCGAGCCGGTCGATGCGCTGGTAGCGGAACAGCCGTTCCGAGTACGACTTGGCGGCCGACAGGACGGCGGGCAGGTGGGGCAGCCCGGCGCCGACCACGATCAGCGGCGCGCCGAGCTGCGACAACTCGTGGCACGCGGCGCAGAGCGCGGACACGTCGGCCGGGCCGAGATCCTGCATCTCGTCGATGAACAGCGCGATGCCGGTGCCCACGTCGGTGGCGAGCGACGCCGCGTCGGTGAACAGCTCCACCAGGTCGATCTCGATGTCGCCGCTGTCGGCACGCCCGGTGACCGCCGGTACGTCGATGCCGGGTTGCCAGCGGTCGCGCAGCTTGCCGCCATGCTCGTTGGCCCGCAGGGCGAACGCCTTGAGCACCGCGAGCACGTCGTCGACCCGGTCCGGCGCGCGATGGTGGGGGGCGAGTTCGCGGATCGCCATGTGCAGCGCCGCG
>DASVVF010000100.1:0-6115 GCA_036386695.1 Catenuloplanes sp.
CCGGCAGGATCAGCACCAGCGCCACGCCGAGCAGCGCCTCCACCGGGATGCGGAGGAAAGCCGCCGGGGTGAAGCGACCGAGGTGGTCCGGACCGATCAGCCCGTACAACACGGCGAGGGTCGCCAGCGCGGTGGTCACCCCGGCCAGGGCGATCCGCGCCGGCCGGCGTCGGCCGGCGGGTTCGCCCGCCCCGGCGTCGGCCGGGTCGCCGTCGACGCCCGCCCCCGGCACGGTGCCGTCCGCCCCTGGCGTGTCGACGTCCGCTCGCGGGCCGAGCGCGCGGTCGGCTGTCGGGTCGCGGTCGGTTGCCGGCGTGCCGTCGGTTGCCGGTTCGTGGGCGGTTGCCGGCTCGTGGGCGGGCGGCGCGGCGCCGTCCGGGGTGTGTTCCGGGCCGTCGTCCGCCGGTAGGCCGTCCGCCGTGGTCGGCTGCGCCTGGGCCGGCAGCCGATGGGAACGCGTCTGGAACGACAACCTGGAATCCTCTCGTCCGAGGCGCGACAACTCAGCCGCGGCCGCCCGTGCCGACCCGCGGGCGCGAAGGCGGCACCTACGGATAACGGTTTTCGGACGGCTTCAGTTCACCGCCGACCCGCGGCGGGCCTCAGGTTGACCCAGCTGCTCCAGCGTTGTCACGCTCGGTAGGGAATGTCGGTCGTCGACGCGCGGCGGTCACACCCGGTTGAAGGGCTCGGCGTAGGCGAACGTGCCGCGCAGGGCGGGAGTGAAGGTGGTCAGGGTGCGGGCCTGGAAATGCGGGGCCCACTGGGGCACCGGGGGTGCGATACCGTACCCGGCGGCCGGTCGGAACCCGAACCGGGAGTAATACCCGGGGTCACCGAGCAGGACCACCAACGGTTCGTCGAGGGCGTCGGCCGCGCCGAGGACGGCGTGCATCAGGGCGAGGCCGACCCCCCGGCGCTGGTGGGCCGGGTGCACGCTCAGCGGACCCAACCCGAGGACGGGAGCCGACCCCAGGTGGGCCCGGGTGCACACCACGTGGCCGATGACGCCGGCGTCGACCGCGACCAGTGACAGGGCCGGCAGCCACGCGGCGCTGGCCCGCAGTTCGTCGATTAGGGTTGCCTCGGCGACCGGTCCGCCGCGTTGTTCGGGGCGGGCGAAGGCGGCGGCGGCCACGCTGTGGACGGCCGCCCGCTGGTCCGGTGTCTCGCGCTGAATCCGCACCACCGGAGCCTGCCGTCATGGGCGTACCCGGGCAACCGGTTTAGCCCAACCGCCCCGGCGCGCCGGTCCCCGCCCCCCGGTGGGTGGCGGGGCCGCCGCGACACCGCCGCCCGGCGGCGGTGTCGCGGCGCGGTGCGATCAGGCCCCGAAACGCAGGTAGACGGTACGGCGGTACGGCCCGGCGGCGGCGGTCAGCTGGCTCTCCGGGCCCAGCTGCGACGCTCCGGTGAACTTGTTCCCGATGGGGCTGATGGCGTCCAGCAGCGAGATGTTGCCGCCCGGGAACAGCGCGGTGGCGCTCATCGGGTTCGGTCCCAGGTTCGGCGTGAACAGCCGCAGGAACAGGTTCTCCTGGGCGGACGCGATGGTGATCGTCCCCTGGCTGGTGCCCAGGGTCGCCCAGTAGGTGTTGGCGTGGTAGCCCTTGAACTCGGGGTAGCGCCATCCGCTCGCCCCGGTCGCGGTGTCGTTGTACGTCTTGGTCCAGACATCCGGGGTGACGCCGCGCATCCGGTTCTTCCACACCCGGTACGGGCCGCGACCCAACCAGGTGAGGCTGCGGACGTTGGCCTCCGGATAGTCGAAGCTCACCCCCAGGTACGCCTGGCTGCCGGTGGCGGTGTACTGGTATTCCACCTGCAGCCACCCGTTGGAGTCCAGCCGCCACAGCACGTACGCCAGGTTGCCGGTGTACTCGGCGCGCACCATGTGCGCGCTGCCCTCCTGGGCGTGGGTGATCCGGGTGAGGGTGGCGCTGCCGACGGCCGGCGCCGGCCCGTTGGTCAGCGACACGGCGACGCCGCCGCGGGTGACCCCGGCGAGCCGGCCGTTGCTCTTGTTGATGGTGACCCTGGTCGTGCCGGCGGTCATGGTGATGGTGGTGCTGGTCTCGGTGGCGGTGGCCGCCGGCGCGCTCGGGGTGGCGACGACGAGGCGGCGGGTGTGGTCGGCCGCCTTGCGGATGGTCCACGCCCAGGTGATGCTCGGCTGCCCGTGCTGGTCGGTGACCGTCACCATCAACGCGTCGGCCTGCGCCCAGGTGGTGGGCAGGTTCAGCGCCAGCGCGCCGGTCGCCCCGGGGGCGATGTCGGGGCTGGGCGCGGTGCCCTGGGCGACGATGGTGTGCCCGGTGCCGGCGCCGGGAGCGACGTAGTTGACCAGTTTCCAGTCGAAGCGGCACTGCCGGGTGTTGGTGAAGCCGTAGTGGTTGACGATGTTCACGGTGCCGGTGAAGTTCGTCGGGAACGTGGTGGTGTAGTAGGCGGGGTTGGTCAGCTGCAACGGCGCCCAGATGTCGCGGACGGTGAAGAAGCTGCCCTCCTTCTCCCGGAACGGCCCGACCAGGCCGTCCGGGGCGGCGTTGCCGGCGGTGTCGATCACCCCGCCGCGGTCGGCCCGGACCACCCCCTCGTCGACCAGCGCCCAGATGAACCCGCCGGCGCCCCGGGGTGAGGCCGTCGTCAGGTTCCAGTAGTCGTTCAGGCCGGCGCCGCCGCCACCGTCGTAGAGGGCGTGCAGGAACTCCGTCGGCATGAAGATCGTCGAACCGGCCAGAATCGACCGGGTGCTCTCATACGTCTCGTAGTGGTTGGTGTCGACGTTGCTGAAGGTCGCCCACGGGTGCAGCACGGGGCGGCGCTGCGGGTCGTAGATCGCGTAGTCGTCGTCCACCGCGGTCTGCCAGCCGCCCTCGTTTCCGTTGGCCCAGAACAGGATGGACGGGTGGTTGACGTCGCGGGTGACCGTCGAGCGCACCAGCGGGACGGCCGCGGCCTCGCTGTAGGCCTTCTGCCAGCCGGCGAGTTCGTCGATGACGTAGAGGCCGAGTTCGTCGCAGAGGTCGAGGAAGTACGTGTCCGGCGGGTAGTGCGACATCCGGACGGCGTTCATGTTCATCTCCTTCATCAGGAGAATGTCCTGCCGCGCCATCCGCGGGCTCGACGCGCGGCCCAGCGTCGGCCAGATGGTGTGCCGGTTGGCGCCCTTCAGGACGACCTTGCGCCCGTTGACGTACACCCCGTTGCCGGCGCGGACCTCGATCGTGCGGAACCCGAACCGTTCGGTCACCGTGTGCGACGGCTGGGTGCCGACGTGCAGCTGCACCTCGACCCGGTACAGATTCGGCGTCTCGGCCGTCCACAGCGCCGGCCCGGCGACGGTGGTGTTGACGGTGGCGCGGGTGGCCCCGGCGCCGACGTTGACGGTGACCGGGCCGCCGACGGCGGTGCCGTCGAGGCGGTAGACCTGGGCGATCAACCGGCCCGCCGCGCCCAGCCCGGCCAGGTACACGTCGACCGACAGCGCCCCGGTGGCCTGGGCGTTGATCGCCACCCGGTCGATGCGCGCCGCTGGGAACGCCTGCAGGGTCACCGGGCGGAAGATGCCGCCGAAATTCCAGTAGTCGCCGCGCCGTTCGGCGTTGTTGATGGAGTCGTCGCTGGACTCCTTGCTGACGGTGACCTCCAGCAGGTTCGACTGGCCCATGGTGATCAGCGACGTGATGTCGTAGCGGAAGCGGTAGAAGCCGCCGCGGTGCACCGGGCCGGCCGAGCGCCCGTTGACCCGTACCTCGGTGTCGGTCATCGAACCCTCGAAGACCAGGAACACCCGTCGCCCGGCCCAGGTCGCCGGCGGGGTGAAGGTGCGCCGGTAGAGTCCCCGTTCGCCGGGCACCAGGTTCCATCCGTAGTTGTACGTGCCGAACCCGTGGAACTCCCAGTTCGACGGCGTCGGGATGGTCCGCCAGACCCCGCTGTTGCGGCCGCTGGTGACCTGGAAGTCCCAGGGCACCGTGTTGTCGGCGTCCGTGCCGGTCAGGAACACCGTCTGGGTCTCCGTGCCGGCCGGTGGGACGGCGGCGGCGCGCGACGGGCTCAGGCCGGTGGCTGCCACCCCCGCCGCGCCGAATGCCAACAAACTGCGACGCTTCAACTCCACGGTGCACCTCCGGCGCATGACCAGCTATAGATGATCGTCGAGATACCTTAACGGTTTTCGCCGCCGCTCGGGAGTCCCCGTCTGCACCGTGGACAATCATGGAAAGGAAACGCCCCGGTGCGCTATTCATGAGTGCCGAGCGATTGACGGGGGCGAATTCCCCCAGTGGGGAGGAACGGCCGATGGACCGACCGGTGTGGCTGCTCGACGTCGACGGCGTGCTCAACGCGGCCCGACCCGGCTGGAGGGCGCCCCCACGCAGCGACAACGCCTACTCCGCCGGCACGATGTACCGGATGCGCTGGGCCCCGGCCCTGTTGGACCGGATCCGCGGCCTGCACCGGGCCGACCAGGTGGAGATCCGCTGGTGCACCACCTGGTGCTCCGACGCCGACCAGGTGGAACGAGTCTTCGCCCTACCCCGGCTGGACCGCTGCTGGTTCGACGACCTGACCGGTGCCGCCGCGGCGAGCGCCAAGCTGGCCGCCGCCCGCGACGTCCTGGCCGCCGGGCGGCGCCTGATCTGGACCGACGACGCGGTGGTGCCCACGTCCGGACCGGTGTACGACGAACTCACCGCGGCGGGCCGGGCCCTGCTGATCGCCCCGTCACCCCGCCGCGGCCTGCAGCCGGAACACCTGGACGCCATCGAGGAGTTCACCACCGACCCGTGCGCGACGGACACCGACGCCGCCAGGGCCGAGGCCCTGCTGGTCGCCCGCCGCCTGCTGGGCGGCGACACCACAGCGCCGCCGTGAACCCCTGCTCCCCGTTGTCCAGCCCTTACGCCCATTGTCCAGTCGGGTGTGCACGGTGTATGAGCCGAACGGACGGGCGAGCAGATCGGTGCCGTCCCGGCAGACCACGATAGCCACGGTCGCCGATTCCGGTGGTGGCCGGAAATTGTGCGGTTCATTATGTCCGCTGTAAACATCCAGCAGGCTGATTTCGGTGCCGGAACGGCTCAATGCCGCCGCTACTACCGCTGCAGCTGATCGTCAGCGGGGCCGGACGCCGTACCTGCGGTCCATCGCCGCCCGGTCGTTCTCGCTGGGATACACCGAGCGGATCACGTGCCCGGCGCCGGGGGCCGGGGTCGCCCCGTCGCCCGCGCGCTCCTGCTCCGGCCAGATCGAGACGGTGATGGCGCGCAGCGGGTCCAGCCTGCTCTGCCAGATCAGCCGCGCCGTCTCGTCGACGATCGGCTCAACCGCGGCGCCGCCCTTGACGATGAGGTTCACCCGGGCTTCGCCTTCGGCGGTGACCCGCAGGTTGGTGTAGCTGACCTCGGCCTTGGCGATGTCCGGTCGCTGGCCGAGGGTCTGCTGGAGCTGGGCGGCGATCGCGTCCATCTGTTCCTTCGGGGCCGTTGGTGGGGTCGGCGCCGGCGCGGCGGGGGCCTGCTGGCAACCGGCGCCGGCGAGCAGAACGCAGGCGAGCAGGGCGAGCAGCGCGACGCGCGTTGAGCGCGCGGCCACTGACCTGCCCGGTGGCCGCGCCGCCGCGGGTACGGGGGACATGCCGATACTCCTGATCGTTGGACGGGTTAGGACCGGCTGACTTCGAACTGGTGGGTGGTGACCTGGGTGCCGCCGCCGGGCGCGGCCAGGAACGGCTGGGCGGTGTTCTTGAAGTTGACCACCGATGGGTGCGTGCTGCTGTCGAGGGCGGTGGCGGCCGGCTGGTACGCCGAGCCGATGCCATGGTTGTCGCCGACGGTGCCGTGCTGCGAGTCGAAGGTGACCGTGGTCCGGTTGGGTTGATCCGGGTTGGCCGTCGCGTCCAGGTGCGGCACCAGGTCGTGCTGGTTCTCCAGGGACAGGACCTGTACGCCGTCCGGGACCGGGATCCGCCCGACCGGGGACCCGGCGGTGACGACGTGGGTGACGTTGTACTCCTTGGACGCGGTGAAGTGGTTCGCGGCGTCGGCCGCGACGATCCCGCCCTGGCTGTGCCCGACCAGCATCACCGGGTCGTCCGGGTTCGCGCCGG
>DASVVF010000101.1:0-6726 GCA_036386695.1 Catenuloplanes sp.
CTGACCTTCGGTGGCGGGATAGAACACCCGGTCGGTGCTCACCGTCACCGCCTGGGCGGCAGCCCGGGCGGCCGCCGGCTGGGCGGGTAGCAACGACACCACGAGCGCGCCCACCGCGACGAGCGCGCAACGTCTGGTACCTGCAGGTGCTGACATTTTCGTCCTCCCCCGGCCGGTGGCGGGGATCTCCGGCGGCCCCTTCGGCCCGGTCCGACCCCGCCGGCCGTTGACGCCGATCCTGCGCGATCCAGCGGTGAGCGTCAATTCACGCAGCGACCATCCGGTTACCGACCCCACCGGTCGCGGGTGGACGGTCGGACCGGCATACTCAGCAGCCGTGAGCCCGCGCTGGCCGTACCTGGACGCTCCCACCCCGCTGGCCTTCGCGCATCGCGGCGGCGCCGCCGAGGGCGACGAGAACACCATGGCGGCGTTCGCCCGGGCGGTGGCGCTGGGATACCGGTACGTCGAAACCGATGTGCACGCCACCGCCGACGGGGTGCCGGTGGTGTTCCACGACGCGGGCCTGCGCCGGCTGACCGGCGAGCCGGGTCAGCTCGCCGCGCTGCGCTGGGCGGACCTGGCCACGGTGCGCGTCGGCGGGGCGGTCGCCGTACCGCGCCTGGATGAGGTCCTGGCCGCCTGGCCGCGGGTGCGGTTCAACATCGACGTCAAGGCCGAGGGTGGTGTCGCGGCGACCGTGGCGACGGTGCGGCGCGCCGGCGCCGACCGGCGGGTGCTGCTGGCCTCGTTCAGCGACGCCCGGCTGCGGGCGCTGGCCGGGCCGGGCGTGGCGACCAGTCTGGGGATGCGCTCGGTGGCGCGGCTGCGGGTGGCGTCGCTGACCGGGCGGCGGGTGCGGTTGCCGGCCTCGGTCGTCGCCGCGCAGGTGCCGGTGCGCTGGCGGGGGGTGCCGGTGGTCGACGCGCGCTTCGTCCGGTACGCCCACCGGCTCGGGCTGCAGGTCCACGTCTGGACAATCGACCGACCCGCCGTCATGCATGCGTTACTCGACCTGGGTGTGGATGGCATCATGACCGATCGCGTCGAGGTGTTGCGTGACGTGTACGCCAGCCGCGGTCACTGGTCGCCCAGCACGCCGCCCGAGTGAAGGACCATGCCGATGGGCGCACCCGCGAGTACCGACGAGACGCCGCCGCTGACCACCCGCCGGGAACGCACCGGGTGGTATCTGTACGACTGGGCGAACTCCGCCTTCCCGACCACCGTCGTCACGGTGTTCCTCGGCCCCTACCTGACCGCGGTCGCGAAGGCCGCGGCGGGCTGCGCCAGCGACGACCCGTGCCGGGGGCGCACCGTCGACGTCCTGGGGTTGGCTGTCGCCCCCGGTTCGCTGTTCCCGTACGCGGTGTCCCTGTCGGTGTTCCTGACCGTGTTCGTGCTGCCGGTCGCCGGGGCGATCGCCGACCGCACCGCGCACAAGAAGCAGCTGCTGGCGCTGTTCGCCTACGTCGGGGCGGCGGCCACGGTCGGGTTGGTGTTCCTCACCGGCGAGCGGTACCTGCTCGGCGCCGGGCTGTTCCTGCTGGCCAACATCAGCTACGGCGCCAGCATCGTGGTGTACTACTCGTTCCTGCCGCAGATCGCCGGCCCGGAGGAACGCGACCGGGTGTCCAGCGTCGGGTGGGCCATCGGCTACCTGGGCGGCGGCACGCTGCTGGCGATCAACGTCGCCGCCGTGCTGTTCAAGGACTCCCTCGGTGTGGACACCGGTGACGTGGCCCGTTACAGCATCGTCTCGGCGGGGCTGTGGTGGGCCGCGTTCACCACCCTGCCGCTGCGGCGGTTGCGTAACCGCGCACCGGTCGACGGCACGGCCCGGGGGCCGCTGCTGCGCACCGCGTTCTCCCAGCTCTGGCAGACCCTGCGCAGCCTCCGGTCGTACCCGCTGACCATGCTCTTCCTGGCCGCCTACCTGATCTACAACGACGGCATCCAGACGGTCATCGCGCTGGCCAGCGTCTACGGCACCGAGGAGTTGAAACTGCCCGACGACGTGCTGGTGCCGACCATCCTGATGGTGCAGTTCCTGGCGTTCGTCGGCGCGTTGGGTCTGGGTCGGCTGGCCCTGCGGATCGGCGCCTGGAAGACGGTGCTGCTGACCCTGGTGCTGTGGACCCTGGTGCTGGTCGCGGCGTACCTGCTGCCGGCCGGGCGGGCGGTGGCGTTCGTGCTGCTCGGCGGGGCGATCGGGGTGGTGCTCGGCGGCAGTCAGGCGTTGAGCCGGTCGCTGTTCAGCCAGCTCATCCCGGCCGGCAAGGAGGGCGAGTACTTCAGCCTGTACGAGATCTCCGACCGGGGTACCAGCTGGCTGGGGCCGCTGCTGTTCGGGCTGGCGTACCAGGTGACCGGCAGCTATCGGGTGGCGATCATCTCGTTGCTGGTGTTCTTCGTCGTCGGGTTCGCCGTGCTGCTGAAGGTGCCGATGCGCCGGGCGATCACCGCGGCCGGCAACACCCCACCCAGGGTGCTGTGAGTGTGCGACCGCGGTGACCCCCCGGGCGGGCGTAAGATCACCTCGGCGCCGCGCCTGGGCGGTCCCGCACCGAAGGGAAATCGGCCGGATGTCCATCGCCTCGCAGGTCTTCGCCGCCGCCGTCGCCGCCCTCCATGTGTTGATCTTCCTGATGGAGAGCGTGCTGTGGATGCGCCCGGACGTGCATCGGCGTTTCGGGGTCCGGTCCGTCGCTGACGCCGAAGGGGTCCGCCGGTTCGCGTTCAACCAGGGCTTCTACAACCTGTTCCTGGCCATCGGGATCGCGCTCGGGCTGGTGTTGTGGCACTCCGGGCAGCCGGTCGCCGGGCGTACCCTGGTCATCTTCGGTTGCGCCTGCGTGCTCGCCGCGGCCCTGGTGCTGGTCGGCAGCGACCGGCGGATGTGGCGGGCGGCGCTGATCCAGGGCGCCCCGGCGGCGCTGGCGCTGGCCCTGGCCGCGTTCTAGGCGTTGGCACCCCCCGCCCCCGCCCCCGCCGCGACCCGCGCCGCCGGTGACCGGGCCGAGCAGCGGGTGACCGCGCCGAGCTGCGGGTGACCGGCGAGGTGATCGGGCACGCCGGGCACCACCACCGGCTTGTTCATGTCGACCACACTTTCATCAACGTCGCCAACCGCACCTACCAGTGGGTCGACGTGCAGCGTTTCCGGCTGCGGGAGGCGGTCAGTGCCGACGGCGCCCTGCTGGCGGCGTTGATCGCGCATGAGCGGTTCGGCAACGACTACGCCACCCGGCCCGGCGACAACCCCGAGCGGCACGGCCCGTATTGGCGCGACCGGATCACGCCCGCCTGCTACGACCCGATCGATTCCGACACCGCCGAGCGGCATGTGCGGGCCTGGGCCGGGCGGTTCGCGCCGGTGCCGGAGCACCTGCGGCCCGAGCTGGAGCGGGCGGTCTACCAGCCGCTGCGCGCCGCTGACCGGGTGTACCAGTTGCGCGACCTTGGTCCGGCGCCTTCCACGACTGGGGTGGGGTCCACAACGAGTTCCACGAATGGGTGCTGCTCGGCCGCGCCAGCCTGACCCTGATCGTGGCGGCCGACGATTGAGCTCACCGGTGATCGCCGGCTCAACTCCGGCGTCGACACCTCGCGTCGGGTAGCCACGTCGGACAACGGCCGGATTCGGTACTGTCGACGCGTGATCGTCGGTTGCGCGCGGGCGTCGACCGCGCAGCGGAATCTGGACCATCGGATCGACGCGTTGCCGAGCGCGGGCGTCGACCGGGCCGGCAGGTTCGCCGACCTGGTCGGTGTGCCCCGCTCCACGGTGTACGGCTACCTCCACCGCGCCACCGCCGGAACGCCGGCATGAGCAGGTCCGGGTCGGCCGAGCCCACTGACACCCCGGCCGAGCCCACCGACACCCCGGCCGGGCCTACTGACACCGCCGACGTACCGGCCGCACCCGCAGGGCCCCGTCACGGGCGGCGCGTCGAGCTGTACCGGGACTGGCGGTTCCTGGCCCCACCGGTGGCCATCGTCATCCTCGTCGCGACGTGGGGACGCGATCTGCCCGCGCTGCTGTTCGCGGTCATCGCCGTGGTGTTGGGCGCCGCGGTGCTGGCCGCTGTGCATCACGCCGAAGTCGTCGCGCACCGCGTCGGGGAACCCCTGGGGTCGCTGCTGCTGGCCGTCGCCGTCACGGTCATCGAGGTCGGCCTGATCGTGACCCTCATGATCGCTGGCGGTCCCGGCACCGCGTCGCTGGCCCGCGACACCGTCTTCGCCGCCGTCATGATCACCTGTAACGGGATCCTGGGTCTGTCGCTGTTCATCGGCGCTGTGCGCTACCGGCTCGCGGTGTTCAACGCCGAAGGCACCGGCGCGGCCCTGGCCACCGTCGCGACGTTGGCCGTGGTCTGCCTGGTTCTGCCGACCTTCACCACCGCCCGCTCCGGGCCGGAGTTCTCCCCGACGCAGCTGGCGTTCGCCGCCGTGGCCTCGGTCGTCCTCTACGCCGCGTTCGTCAGCACCCAGACGGTCCGCCACCGCGACTTCTTCCTACCCGTCACCAGCGACGGCGTTGTCATCAACGACGCCGACGGCGACAACCACGCCGACCCGCCCACGAACCGCGCCGCCGTCACCAGCCTCGCACTGCTGCTCGTCGCGCTGGTCGCGGTCGTCGGCCTGGCCAAGGTGCTGTCCCCGGCCATCGAGGACACCGTCGCCCGGGTGGGGCTGCCGCACTCGTTCGTCGGCGTGGTCATCGCCCTGCTCGTGCTGGCGCCCGAAACCCTCGCCGCGGCCAACGCCGCCCGCCGCAACCGCATCCAGGTCAGCCTGAACCTCGCGCTGGGCTCCGCGATGGCCAGCATCGGCCTGACCATCCCGGCGATCGCCATCGCGACGATCTGGCTGCCCGGATCCCTGTCGCTGGGCCTGGGGGCAACCCAGATCGTCCTGCTCGCGATCACCGTCGCCGTGGCCACGCTGACCGTCGTCCCGGGCCGGGCCACCCGGCTACAGGGACTGGTCCACCTGATCCTGCTCGGCGCGTTCCTCCTGCTCGCGGCACACCCGTGAGCGGCAGCGCCCCCGGGTGTGCCTGGCCGGACCGGGGGCCGCTGGTGTTCCCTGGGCGGCAGAGGACCCGTGGCCACGGTGCCGAGGCGCCGGGGCCGGGGCTCAGGTCGCGGTGATGGTGCCGGTGCCGACCAGCAGCAGCACCACCGTGCCCAGCACCACCCGGTAGACGATGAACAGGGTGTAGGTGTGCCCGGCGATGAACCGCAGCAGCCACGCCACCGCCGCGTAGCCGACCACGAAGCTGACCAGGGTCGCGGTGATGGTCGCCGGCCAGCCCACCGTGTCGGAGATGTCGTCGTAGTGGTCGACGGTCTGCAGCACACTGGCGGCCAGCAACGCCGGGATGGACAGGAAGAACGACAGCCGGGTCACCGTGACCCGGTCCAGGTCGCGCAGCAGGCCGGCGGACATCGTCGCCCCGGAGCGGGAGACCCCCGGGATCAGCGCCAGGCACTGGGTGATCCCGATGATCACGGTGTCCTTCCACGTCACGTCCGACTCGTGGCGCACCTGGGTGGCGGCGTGGTCGGCGAACCACATCACCACACTGAAACCGATCAGCGCCGAACCGACGAACCACAGGCTGCGCAGCGTCGTCTCGATCTGGTCCTTGAACAACAACCCGACGATCGCGATGGGAATCGAGCCGAGGATGACCGCCCAGCCGAACCGGTAGTCGGCGTGCCCGCGGTGCTCGGCGTGCAACACCCCCCGCACCCAGCCGGTGATGATCCGCCAGATGTCGCGGCGCAGGAAGATCACCGTGGCGAGCACCGCCCCGGACTGGATGATCGCCGTGAACGCGGTGATGCCCCTGTCGTTGATGGTGTAGCCGAGCAGCTTCTCCAGGATCGTCAGGTGCCCGGTGCTGGAGATGGGCAGGAACTCGGTGAGCCCTTCCACCGCGCCCAGCAGGATTGCATGGAAGATGTTCAACCCGTCCCCGTTTCAGACTGTGCCCGGTGATCCGGACGCTGAATATAGGGGGTCGGTCAACCCGGCCCGGCACGCCGGGCCCGGGCCGCGGCGATGGTGTAAGCCGGGTCACGGTCCAGGTTGTGCCGGTCCCGGTCGTAGCGGCGGGTGGTACGCGGGTCGGCGTGCCCCATCGCGTCCTGCACGTCCTCCAACGGCACCCCTTCGGCGCGGGCGGTGGTGGCGAAGGCGTGCCGCAGCGAATGCGGTGAGAGCCGCGGCGCGGCCGGGATGCCGGCGTCGCGGGCCAGTCGGCGCACCAGCCGGAACACCGCGTGTCGGTCCAGGCGCCCACCGCCGGCGGTGACCAGCAGCGCCCCGTCGAGCCGCTGCGGCGGCACCCCGGCGGCGGCCGCCCGCTGGGCCAGGTACGCGTCCAGGGCCGCCGCCGCGGCCGGGGTCAACGCCCGCCGGCGCGGCCGGCCGCCCTTGCCGACGAAGCGCACCGCCCGGTGCCCGCGTTCGTAGCCGACGTCGGCCACGTCCAGGGAGACCAGCTCGCCGACCCGCAGACCCAGGTCGGCGAGCAGCGCCAGCACCGCCCGGTTACGTACGGCGGTGGGGCTGCGGTCGGCCCGGGCGGCGCTCAGCAGCGCGTCGACCTCCTCCGGGGTCAACCCGACCGTGGCCGAGTGGTCCCGCGACACCGGGGGACGGTCGGCGCCCACGACCGGGTTCACCGCGACGGCGTGCAACCGGACC
>DASVVF010000102.1:0-1664 GCA_036386695.1 Catenuloplanes sp.
GGCGCTGCTGGGGGTGTCGCTGTCGACGCCGCCGGGCTCACCACGGTTCTACTGGCTGACCCTCGGGGTCGCCGGCACCTGGGTGGTCGGCGGGCTGGCGTCCGGGCCGCTGCACCTGGGACGGATGTTCGGGCCCGGAGAACGGTTGCGCCGGCCGGTGCTCACGCCGGTCGTCTCGGGGATCGGCGCCTTCGGGGCCTTCTACGCCGCGGCGCTGGTCGCCCGGCGGATCCCGGTCCTCGAACGGGCAATCGGCTCGGTGCTCCGCTACGCAGACCAGGGGACGACCCCGCTCGTGCTCACCACCACGCTGGCCAACGGCGTGGCAGAGGAGGTGTTCTTCCGCGGCTCGGTCTACGCCGCGGCGGGCGCGGCCCGGCCGGTGCTCACCGCGACCGCGGTCTACGGCCTGGCCACCTCCGCCACCCGCAACCCGGCGCTCGTGCTGGCGAGCGTGCCGATGGGTCTGCTGTTCGGGCAACAGCGCAGGGTCACCGGAGGGATCCAGGCGCCCATGCTCACGCACGTGGTGTGGTCGACCCTGATGCTCCGCTACCTGCCGCCGCTGTTCGCCCGCCGACTCGCAGAGGAGCGGTCGTCGTCACCGCAGTGAGGGAGGACGCCGGCGGGTGACGGGCCCGTCAGGCGCGGCCGGTTCGATGACCGGCCGCGCCTGTCAGCGGCGTCGGCGGGCGAGGACGGTCGCCAGCACCACCGCGACGGCGCCCGCGGCGAGCATTCGGCGGCCGCGGCGGATGGCGATCACCACCACGGCCGCGCGGGGCCCTACCCGCCGGGTGCCTAGCAACAGTGCCCCGGACGGCGAGTCGACGCCGGCACCGGCGACGGCCACCGGACGCGTGGGGGACTCCAGGTGCGCGGTGATCCCGGAGGCGGCCAGTGCCTCGGCCAGTCCACCCAGGTCACGTCGGCCCGGCGCCACCCCCGTGCGTGCAGTCGCCGCCTCCCGGACCCGCGTCACGAAGGCGCCGACGTCCTCGGCGACGATCCGCACGTCCGCGCCGTCGGCGTGCACCTGCACGCCCGCCCCGTCCACCTCCAGCGACAGCTCACCGGACAGGTGAAGCGGGCCGCGCGGGTCCGTCATCCCCGGCTGGCGTTCTCGGCGGTCGTGATGCGCAGGGTGCCGTTGAGCCGCCAGACGGCGCGCGGGGCATCCGGCCCGGTCTCGCGAGGCACCTCGACGACCATGTCGACGAACTCGTAGTTGATGGCGGCGCCCTTGCCGGTCAGGTAGGCCCACATCTCCTTGCCGAGGTCGGCGAAGCTGGTCTTCTCGTGGCTCTTGATGTCCCGCGAGCCGGTTGCGGCGTCGGTGCTGGTCATGCTCATGGTGCGATCTCCTCGCGCGTCAGGGGGCCGCCGGCGTTCGACGATCTCTTCCGTGGGTTGCCTGATGACCTCTCTTCCGGACGACCGGCGTCCAGGGATGCGGACAGCGGGTCGTTCCTTCCGCTGGTGTTCGACAGCGGGGCGCCACCGTCGCGCCGCGGACAGGGTGGACGGCATGGCTCCCTCCGCTCTTCACGTCGTGGCCGGGGCGAATGGGTGGGTGGGCGCCGCGGTGGCGCCGGGCGCCGGGCGTCGGGCGCTCATTCAAAGCCCTGCCGCCTCCTAACGACCGGGCGGCGGGACCACCTCAC
>DASVVF010000103.1:0-1922 GCA_036386695.1 Catenuloplanes sp.
GCGGGGACGGTCCCGGCGACCCGCGGACGGTCGCCGTCCGGGTCAAACCGGCCGCCAGCCGCACCCGGGTCGGTGGCCGCCATGACGGTCCGTACGGTCCCGCCCTGGTGGTGGCGGTGACCGCGCCGGCGGTCGATGGCCGAGCCACCGAAGCGACCCGGCGGGCGCTGGCGGCCGCGCTCGGCGTCCGCCCGGCGGCGGTCGCGCTGCGGGCCGGCGCCAACAGCCGTGACAAGCTGTTCACCGTGCAGGAACCGATCGAGGGGCTGGCCGATCGGTTGGCCGCCCTCCGCGACGGGTGCGCGTGACCGCGACCGCCCGGCGCCGGGCGGGCGGGCCCCGCCGATGAGCGGCACCATGGATCTGGCGCTGCTGTTGGGGGCGGCGGTCCTGTTGGTCTCCGTCGCCGCGGTCCGGTTCTCCACCCGGCTCGGGCTGCCCAGCCTGCTGGTGTACCTGCTGCTCGGGTTGCTGATCGGCGAGGGCGGCCTGGGGATCGACTTCGACGACGCGGAGCTGACCCGTACCCTCGGGTTCTGCGCGCTCATCGTGATCATCGCCGAGGGCGGGCTGACCGCCCGGTGGAGCACCCTGCGGCCGGTGCTCGGGGTGGCCGCCACCCTGTCCACGGTCGGCGTCCTGGTCAGCATCATGGTGGTCGGGCTCGCCGTACATCTGCTCCTCGACCTCGACTGGCGACTGGCGCTGCTCTACGGGGCGGTGCTGTCCTCGACCGACGCGGCGGCGGTCTTCGCCACCCTGCGCCGGCTGCGCCTGCCGCCCCGGCTGGTGGCCATCCTGGAAGCCGAGTCCGGCATGAACGACGCCCCGGTCGTGTTGCTGGTGGTGCTGCTGTCGACCGCTGGCGCCGAGGGAACCCACCCGTGGTGGTGGGAGGTCGGGGTGGTGGCATACGAGCTGACGGTCGGGGTGGCGATCGGGCTGCTGGTGGGGTGGGTCGGCCGGTGGCTGCTGCGCCATGCCGCCCTGCCTTCGGCCGGTCTCTACCCGATCGCCGCGGTGGGCCTGACCGTGCTGGCGTACGCCGCCGGCGCGGTCGCGCACGCCTCCGGATTCCTCGCCGTCTACGTCGCCGGGGTGGTTCTGGGCAACGCCCGGCTGCCGCACCGGCGCGCGATCCTCGGCTTCGCGGACGGTTTGGCGTGGTTGGCCCAGATCGGTCTGTTCGTGCTGCTCGGCCTGCTGGCCTCACCGGGGCGGCTGGACGAGGCGGTGCTGCCGGCACTGGTGGCCGGGGTCGCGCTGGTGCTGGTGGCGCGCCCGCTGTCGGTGGCCGTTTCGGCGAGCCCGTTCCGGACCGGTTGGCGCGAACAGGCGTTCCTGTCCTGGGCCGGACTGCGCGGAGCGGTGCCAATCGTGCTGGCCACCATTCCGCTGTCCGAGCGGGTGCCCGGCGCCGAACGGCTCTTCGACGCCGTCTTCGTCCTAGTGGTGATCTTCACCCTGGTGCAGGGCGGCACGTTGGCCCCGGTGGCCCGTCGGCTGCGGGTCACCGCCCCGGCCGAGGCGGCGGAGATCCACGTCGAGACCGCTCCGCTGGAACGGATGCGGGCCGACCTGCTGCAGCTGGAGGTGCCCGACGGGTCCCGGCTCGGCGGCGTCCACGTCGATGAGCTGCGCCTACCGGTCGGCGCCGCGGTCACCCTGGTGTTGCGTGACGGCACCGGCTTCGTGCCAGGCCCGGACACCCGGCTGCGGGTGGGCGACAACCTACTGATTGTCTGCACCGCGCAGGTCCGCGACGAGGCGGAGCGCCGGTTGCGGGCGGTGAGCCGCCGGGGCCGGCTGGCGCGCTGGTTCGACGAGCACGGCCACAGCGGCACGCCCTGAGCGATTCCGGATTCCCGAGCCGGCCGGCCCCGGCCCCGGCGGCGCGGTGCGGGGCGGGGCGGGGCGTAGGC